>JABJJH010000251.1 GCA_018660965.1 Rhodospirillaceae bacterium
CGTCGTTGTCATCATACGAGAATGGTACGATATGATGTTGTCCGACCGGGTGCATGAACGCAACGGCGAAGTCGGCAAGGCGTCGGACAAACATAATGCTGAATTGCGCGACTATGGCGTTGGGGCGCAAATTTTGTTGGAGTTGGGCGTGAAAAACATGATTTTACTGTCCAACGCGCCGAAAAAAATCATTGGTATTGACGGATATGGGTTGAACGTGGTCGATCACCAAACCATTCCCGGGCTCAAGGATTAGTCATGGCGCCGCGACAACACAAAATAATGATCGTGGAATCGCGATATTACGAAGATATTGCGGAAGAACTTCTACGAGGCGCAGCGAAGGCGTTGGATGAAGCTGGCGCTGCCTATGAATGTGTGACAGTGCCCGGCGCGTTTGAAATACCGGCGATGGTGAAGTTCGCGATTGATGGTGAAAATTCCTTTGATGGCTTCGTGACGCTGGGCTGTGTTATCCGCGGAGAAACGACTCATTACGACTATGTATGTCAGGAAAGCGCGCGGGCCTTGCAGGATTTGGCCGTGCATCATTCCCTGGCGATTGGCTATGGGATACTGACCTGTGAAAATCGGGATCAAGCATGGGCGCGGGCGTCGGTGGATGGCGGCGACAAGGGCGGCTTTGTCGCCAACGCTTGTTTGTCGATGATCGGCATCAGGGCTAAATTCGGCCAATAATCGCCGGAAACGGTGCGAGACTAATCGGGAAAATTTTATGGCGCCTGGAAAATCCTTATCCGTGGGCAAACGGCGCAGCGCAGCGCGGTTGGCGGCGGTGCAAGCGCTGTATCAAATGGATGTCGCGGGAGGCGAAGCGAATTCGGTCGTTGGCGAGTTCACCCAATACCGTTTGGGCGAAGACGTCGAAGGCGTCGCGATCGTCGAGGCCGACCGTGAATTGTTCGGCGATATCGTACTGGGCGTCACCGCGCATCGGGCGGATATCGACGACCGACTCCGTTCGGTCCTGACCGGGATTTGGACACTTGATAAACTGGAGCTGCTGGTGCGCGAAATCCTGCGCGCGGCGACCTACGAACTCATGCAGCGCACCGATATCGATCCACCGCTGACAATCAGCGAATATGTCGATCTGACCGCCGCGTTCTTTTCCGAAAAAGAACCCGATTTCGTGAACAGCATTCTGGATCAGATCGCGCGCGGGTCGCGGTCTGCCGACATGCCGGATCGCAAAGCTGAGGCCGCGCCTGAAACCACGCCTGAAACCGGTCCCGATACCGATGAAATCCGGTGAATTCGAAAGAATCGCCCGGTATTTCGCGCCGCTCGCCGCCGGGTTCCCCGGGGCCTTTGGTCTGACTGACGACGCTGCGGTTCTGGCGCCGTCGCCGGGCCATGAATTCGCCGTCACCACCGATACAATTGTGGAAGGCGTACATTTCGTCGGAGACGAACCGCCCGCCCAGATCGCCGCGAAAATGCTGCGGGTTAACCTGTCCGATATCGCCGCCATGGGCGCGCGGGCGGTCGCCTATACCCTTAACGTCGCGCTGCGCCCCGATGTGAACGACGATTGGCTGGACGGTTTTTGTGCGGGGCTGCGCGCCGATCAGGACAAGTTTGGTGTACACCTTATGGGCGGTGACAGCGTCGCCACCCATGGGCCGGTGGTGCTGACCGTGACGGCGTTCGGCGAAGCGCCATGCGGGCGGGCGTTGCGCCGCAATGGCGCGACTCCGGGCGACTTGATCTTCGTGAGCGGGACCATTGGCGACGCCGCGCTCGGATTGCGGGCGGTCCAGGGTCACTTGCTGGGATTGGATGACGCGTCTGCGACGGCGTTGGCGGCGCGCTATCGGCTGCCGGAGCCGCGAATGGCGCTGGGGACGGCGCTTGTCGGCGTCGCCAACGCGGCGGCGGACGTGTCAGACGGCCTGGTGGCGGATTTAGGTCATATCGTGGACGCGTCCGGTGTCGGCGCCGTGGTGAATTGGGATTGTGTGCCGATATCAACGGCGGCGCGGGCGGCGGCGGCGTTTGTGGACGACCTGCCTTCCGCTATCTTGACGGGTGGTGACGATTATGAGCTTGTGTTCACCGCATCGCTGGACGCCGCCAAGGCGTTTCCTGCGATGGCTAGGCGATTGGATATTCCGCTGAGCGAAATTGGCGTGGTGACGGCGGGCGAGGGCGTTCGCGTCGTCGGCGCCGATGGGCTGGCTGTTCCGCTGGGAAAGACGGGGTACGTCCATTGTTGACGGTTGGGTTGATAGCCGGTGAAAGGGACGCGGCATGAAGATCGCGATTATCATATTATTGGTGTTGGTGCTCCTCGGTGGTGGCGGCGCGGCGACGTGGTTCCTGGTGTTAAAGGAAGACCCGGAGCAAAAACCCGAGGAGGCGCCGGTGACGGCCGTTTCGTTCCTGGAAATGGAGTCGCTGAACGTGCCGGTCATCAAGAATGGCGTCATTCAACGATATGTTCTGTTGCGTGTGACGCTTGACTTGCGGGATGACGCGGCCAGGAAAATGGCGTCAGCCGCCAAACCCAAATTGAGAGATAAGTTTTTTAACGATTTGTATGGGTATTTCGCGACGTTGCCCCCAACCGAAAAAGGCGTGAACATAAAAGCCATCAAACGGCGAATGTTGCGGATAAGCAAGGCGATTTTAGGCGATGACGCTGTTCAGGACATTCTCATTCTGGGCGTCTTCGAACGACCGTGGAAACCGACGAAGTAATCGAGTGGATTTTACGGCTCCACGTGTCTTCGAAATTTCTGCGAAATTTTTTAAGATTGGTTCTCCTCGTTAATGACTGACGACGTTCTGGCGACGCCACGCACGGGCCTGAGGCGTCCCGACCCGGTTCGGAAAAATGTGATATTGCTGGCGGTGTGTCAGGCGTTGGCGAACAGTGGGTCTTCGCTGATCGTTGCTGTGTCGGCGTTGGTCGGCCTTTGGTTGGCGGAAGACAAAAGTTTCGCGACCCTGCCGATCGCCGTCCAATTCGCCGCGACGATGCTCAGCACGCTTCCCGCGTCCTTCCTGATGCGCCGCATTGGACGGCGCGCCGGGTTTACGGTCGGGCAATGTTTTGGTCTGGTTGGAATGGCGGTCTGCGCCTATGCAATTTACCGGACGAGTTTTTCGGGATTTATCGCTGGATGCGTTCTGGTCGGAATCCATAACGCGTTTTGGCAATATTACCGTTTCGCCGCCGCCGATACGGCCAGCGAGGCGTATCGGAGCCGCGCCATTTC
Source organism: Rhodospirillaceae bacterium (assembly GCA_018660965.1). Taxonomy (GTDB): domain Bacteria; phylum Pseudomonadota; class Alphaproteobacteria; order UBA8366; genus JABJJH01. The sequence goes on from JABJJH010000251.1 coordinate 3,246, forward strand.
CTATGTTCTGGCCGGTGGCGTGATCGCCGCATTCGTCGGGCCGGGATTGGCGGTTCTTAGCCTGGATATGTTCGAGAGCGTTAGATACGCCGGTAATTACGTCGCCGTGATGGGATTGATCCTGGCGGCCATCACCGTACTGCAATTCATTGATATCCCGCGGGATCGATCGGTTGTTCGGCGGGGCGATACGCGGGCCCTACTGGAAATCGCGCGTCAACCGGCGTTCGTTGTCGCGGTCATGGCGGCGGTCATCGGCTATACGGTCATGACATTGGTGATGACGGCGACGCCCTTGGCCATGAAGGCGCACGGCCATGGTTTCAACGAAACCGCGTTCGTCATTCATTGGCATTTGCTGGGCATGTTCGCGCCGAGCTTTGTCACCGGGCACATCATCGCCCGTCTCGGTTCGTTACGGGTCATCGCCGCCGGCGTGTTTTTGATGATTATCTGCATCGTCATCAATCTCGCCGGGGTCGAGGCGATAAATTTTCGCGTTTCGCTGGTTCTGTTGGGCGTCGGTTGGAATTTCATGTTTGTCGGCGGCACCAATTTGCTGACGAACACCTACAGCGTCGCCGAACGCACCAAGGTGCAGGGCGTAAACGACTTCATGGTGTTCACCTTCGTCGCCATGGGCACGTTTTCATCCGGCTTCATTCAGCATGTATTTGGCTGGTCCTGGGTGAATTTGGGCGTTCTGCCGCCGTTGCTGTTGGTTCTTGTCGGCGTGGCGTGGTTGGCGCTATGGGAACGCCGCGCGCGGTAAACGTTTGTTTCGCCAATGTTGCAAAGCGGCGCGGTTCCGGTCACTTTTGACGCGCGACGGCGTGGTGCGCCTCGGGAATTCATCCGCAAAGCGAGGGGCGAATTATGGCGAAACGACCTAATTTCATACTGTTTATGACGGACCAGCAGCGCTGGGATCACCTTGGGTGCAACGGCAACAAGGTTTTGAAGACGCCGAACATCGACGCCATCGCCGGACGTGGGGTGCGTTTCGACCGCTTCAGCGTGACCAGCGCGGTCTGCATGCCAAATCGCGCAACCCTGGTGACGGGGCGGATGCCGTCCTTGCATGGCGTCCGGTACAACGGCGTTCCGCTTACGCGCGATTCGGTGACGTTCGTCGATTTGCTGCGCGCGGCGGGTTACAACACCGGCTTGTGCGGCAAGTCCCACTTACAAAATTTTTCGGACATGGAAGCCGCGATCTCGGCGCGAGACGATATCGGCGCGCCGCCGCCTGACGATCTGGCGGAAGCGCGGCGCGGGACCATCAGCGGTACGGAATACGAAGAAGAAAAAACGCCGGCAGACGGTCGCGAAGGATACATGAACCTGCAAACGCCGTTTTACGGGTTCGATCATGTTGATTTGTGCACCCGTCATGGCGATCGGGCGCGCGGGCATTACGATGTCTGGCTCAAGGAACGCCATGCCGACGCCGATGCGCTTCGCGGCCCCAAGAACGCTATTCCCGAACCGGAATATTCCGCGCCGCAGGCCTGGCACACCAGTATTCCGGAAGAACATTACACCTCCACTTATGTGGCGGACAAAAGTGAGGCGTTTCTCGACGCGCACGCCGCCAGGACGGATGACGCGCCCTTTTTTCTGCAGTGCTCCTTTCCGGACCCGCATCATCCTTATACGCCGCCGGGGAAATATTTCAGGATGTACGATCCCGATGATATCGACCTTCCCGGCAGTTACCATAATCCCGCGCCGCAGCCGACAACCGCGCACATTCAGCAGCAAACCGCCGAAGGCTCGACGCCACGGACGGGAAACCTGCCTTTCGCCACGAACGAGCGGGAGACAAAGGAAATTATCGCGCTAACCTATGGGATGATCAGCATGGTCGACGACTGCGTCGGTCGGGTCGTGGAAAAACTGGAATCGCTGGGCCTGGCCGAAAACACGGTGCTTCTGTTCACCAGCGACCATGGCGACTTCATGGGCGACCACGGCATCATGCTGAAAGGGCCGCTGCATTATCAAAGCCTCATCAACGTTCCTTTTATCTGGGCCGATCCTGCGGACGGCTTGAATGATGTTCGGCGGGAAGAACTGGCGGGCACCATCGATATCGCCCGCACCGTGCTCGCCCGGGCGGACCTTGCGCCCTTTAATGGCATGCAAGGCCATGATCTGGGACCGCTGATGCGGGGCGAGGCGGACAAGGTTCGCGAGGGCATGATGCTGGAGCAGGATGCGCAAAAGCCGAATTTCCATTTCGATGGCCCGATCAAGGCGCGAACCTATCTGACCACGCGGTGGCGGTTGTCGCGCTACATGGGATCGGATTTCGGCGAGTTATACGATTTGCGGAACGACCCGCTGGAAATGAATAATCTGTGGAATGATCCGAAACATTCGGATGTTAAGAGCGACCTCCTTAGCGACATGGTGATGGCGATGGTCGAAAATCAGGAAACCTCGCCGCATCCCACCGATTTCGCGTGAAGAGGGTGAAAATAATTATTTCTTTAAATCAATCCCGTGTCTAAGCTGTCCGTGCGGAAAAAACGCTAATCTAAAAAGCGTACCTGCCGCAAGGGGAGGCTCGTTTGAGGAAGTCAGATTTTATATCTGGAATAGCATTGCTTGGCTTTGGCCTTGTGTTTCTGCTGTTCGTGATTCCCTTCGACATCGAAGCCGGGCCGGAAGGCGTTTTGCCCCCAAGCTTGGTTCCCAATTTGATGATGGGGCTGATCGTATTCCTGTCACTTATTCTGATCGTCAAGAATCGCCGGCGCCCGGAAGGCGAAAACGCTGAAGACGAACACTCCCCAATTTCCAGTCCCGAGATGAAGGCTGTGGTGTGGGTCGTGGTGCTTATGGCGTCCTCGATACTTTTGTTCCTATGGGGGGGCGCGCTTCCCGCCGCCGTGGTCCTGGTCGTTGGATTAATGCTGGCGATGGGCGAACGTCGACCGTTACCACTTGTCTTGACGCCAGCCTCCTTGATGCTTGGCGCTTATCTGCTTTTTTACCAACTTCTTGGCACATCGATAGAGTAGATCATGGAAAATTTAATCGCCGGTTTCCAGGATATACTAACGCCTGCCAACATCGCGTGGGTCGCACTTGGCGTCACTATCGGCTATGTTGTCGGCGTTTTGCCCGGACTGGGTAAAGGCACAGCGGTCGCGGTCGCGATCCCGCTTACTTATTACATTTCCCCGTTGGCCGCGATTTCGCTTTTGATTGGCATCGCCAAGGGCAGCACCGCCGGCAGCGCTGTCTCGGCAATTTTGCTGAACACGCCGGGCGAACCGTCCTCGGCGCCGACGGCCCTCGACGGATACCCATTAGCGCAACAGGGCAAGGCGCAAAAAGCGTTGAAAATGGGTCTGTTCGCGTCGGTTATCGGCGATTTCATATCGACGCTGGTGCTGATCGTTCTTGCGGCGCCGTTGGCGAAATACGCCTTGTTGATTGGCCCCGTGGAGCTGTGCGCGATCCTGATGTTCTCGCTTACCTTTATCGGCGGCCTTTCCGGGACGTCACTCACCAAGGGTATGATCGCCGCGTGTTTTGGCATTCTCTGTTCGACGGTCGGGTTGGAAATCGAAACCGCAATTCCACGCCTGACATTGGGCGTTCTGGAATTGCAGGATGGATTGCCGTTGATCCCAGTCGCGATTGGCATGTTGGCGACGGCGGAAATGATGGTGCAGATGGGCAATTTCCGCGCCATTGAGAAAAAATCCGATCTGATGGGCGACAACGTCGCTCGAGAAGACAGGGTGGTGTTGTGGAGCGAATGGAAACTGTGCATTCCCGCCATTGCGCGCGGCACTGCGATCGGCACTGTTGTCGGCATTCTGCCGGGCTTGGGGGCGAGTGTTGGTTCGTTCCTGTCCTACGGCGCCACGAAAAAGGCGTCCAAACGGCCCGAAATGTTTGGCAAGGGCGCGCTTGAAGGTGTCGCAGCGGCCGAAAGCGCGGACAATGCGGTGGTGCCGGCGAGTTTGGTGCCGCTGTTCGCCATTGGTATTCCCGGCAGCGTCATCGCCGCCATTTTGATCGCCGCGTTCATCATTCACGGCATCACGCCGGGACCGCTGATGTTCGTGGAGCAGCCCCGATTGGTCTTTGGGGTCTACGCCGCGATGATTTGCGCCAGCCTGTTGTTGTTGTGCATTGGATATTTCGGCCTGCGGTTTTTCTCGCTGGTGACCAAGGTTCCCATGAGCCTGATTGTCCCGGTCGTAATATTTCTGTGCGCGACCGGCGCCTTTTTGCAGGGTGACGGCCTGTTCGGCGTGGTGGTGATGCTGGCCTTTGGCGTCATTGGGTTCTTCGCGAAGAAACTGGAATTTTCGTTCGTCACGTTCCTGATCGGGTTCGTGATTGGCCCGTCATTTGAACTGACGTTCCGTCAGTCCATCGCTTTGCTGAATCAGGATATTACGCAACTCATTGATCGTCCCATCGCGGTTGGTTTCGTCCTTTTGACCGCCGTGACAATATGGCGAATCGCGGTCGCCAACAGCAAGAAAAACCGCGCTCAGAAAAACGGCGATACAATCGCGCAAATTCAATCCGCTAGTTAACCAGGAGAATTACCATGAAAATCCCTACCTTTCGAAACGTTAGCCTCGCCCTGGCGGCGATTGGCATGGCGACGGCGATGACCGCCACGCCCGTGCTTGCTGAATACCCTGAACGCCCCATTACCTTGATGATTGGGTACAAGGCTGGCGGCGGCACCGATACGGTGGGCCGGGTGTTGGCCAAGGTCATGGGCCGCGAGCTTGGACAACAGGTGAATATTCTCAACAAGGCCGGCGCCGGCGGCGGAATCGCGACAATCAACCTCAAAAAAGCGAAACCCGACGGGTATACGTTATTGCTGAATCCGTCGTCGAGCCTCACACTCAACCCGTATCTGGTTAAGAAACTGACCTACAGAGTCGATGACTTTCAATATGCGGGCATGTTGACGGCCTATCAGGCGGCTCTCGTGGCGCCAATTGACCGGCCCTATAATACGCTGAAGGAATATCTCGCGTATGCGAAGAAAAACCCGGGCACGAAATACGCCGCGCTGAATTCAACGGCTCGGATGGTGATGAATGTCATCATGGAGGATTCTGGCCTCGACATCAGCATTGTTCCGGTTAAGGGCGGCGCCGGTATGTTGACGGTCGTTTTCGGCGGCCATGTCGATATTGCCTATAGCGGCGGCATCCATCAACAGCACCCGACCAAAATTAAAACCATTGCGGCGGCGACGATCGCGCGTCAACCGACGGCCCCGAACACCCCCACGCTTCGGGAAGATGGCTACGGGTTTTCATTGGATTCGTTTACGACGATGATCTTACCGAAGAAAACGCCGAAATCGATTGTCTCTAGGATTGAAGCGGTTCTTCTGACGGCGTCCAAGGACCCGGACATTATCGCACTGTCCGCGCGCGTTCACTTCCCGATGGCGTACCGCAATGGCGCCGATGCGTTAGTGGAAATGCATCGCCAATGGGATTCGTACGGGAAGCTCATCAAGGCGACCGGCACGAAGGCCAAGTAGTCTAAGTTTCAAGACGTTTAAAGCAAAGAAGCCGGACAGGCGTTAAGCCTGTCCGGCTTCAATGTATTAAGGGGGGGGTAATCAGGCCGCCCAGCTTGATCGGCCCTGAATGGCCCACCGGTCTGAAATTCGCGTGACGATATAAAGCGATTTATAGCTGCCGATCGCGGACCCGTCGGCGCGATAGCGTGTGAATTGAACCCGGAAATGAACCTTATCGGGGCCGGAATCAAACGGTTCCACGTAATCCCAGGCGGTGTGCCCCCATTCGGTTGACTGGCCCGCCCGTTCCCAAACCAGCACTTTCAGGTCTTCCGGCGTTTCCATGACGGTGACCTTTCCGCTGTGAAACCGAATATGGGGGAAATGAAACCAACGGGTGCGGAGCGCTTCTGCGTCTTCCGCGTTGAATGCAGCCATGAATCCATCCATCGCCGCGCGCGCCCCCGCAATGTCGTCATTAATATCACTCGTCATCGGTATCTACCCCTTATGAATTTTATCGTCTTGCGATGGTATCTAAATAATTCAGCCAGCGGAACGCCATTTCTTCGTATCCCTTTGCGTCACGCCGGGCGCCGCGTCGGAGGACCGCCGCGCGCGGTAGCCGTGTGAGCTTTATATTTAACACGGTGGGTGGTTGCGTTTCCGGGAGCGTTCTGGCATATGTTCCGGCGAAATTGATGGTCACCGCACCCACGCCAATCTTCGGGGTAAAAGCATTGAGGGTTGGCGCCTAAGTACGTGTGGGTGGCGAGTAGGATCAAAACCACAAGTTTTCTCTAATTGTACAAGGTTGCACAGTGATGTTGGAATTCGTCATTGCCTGCGGCGTGTTCGCGCTGCTGTATGGTATTTGGGCTAGTCGTGTCGTCCTCGGCGCTAGCGCCGGGAACGAACGTATGCAGGAAATCGCCGCTGCGATTCAAGAAGGGGCGGCGGCGTATTTGAACCGTCAGTACACAACGATCGGCGTCGTGGGCGTCGTGGTGGTGATACTGGCGGCCGTCTTTCTGGGGTGGCAGTCGGCGCTTGGGTTTGCGATTGGCTCCATTCTGTCTGGCGCGGCGGGCTATATCGGCATGAATATTTCGGTGCGCGCCAATGTTCGCACCGCCGAGGGCGCGCGGGAAAGTCTGGCGCGCGGGCTCGA
>JABJJH010000277.1 GCA_018660965.1 Rhodospirillaceae bacterium
GACGTACTCGCTCGGGAATGACCCGAGTTCCCCGCCATACCGCTGCACAAAAATGTAGTTGATGATGAAGATCCAGGCGCCCGCAGTCAGCAGGATCATGATGTTCCTGTGCAGTGCAATTCTGCCGACACGGGCCAGCCACCAAGCCACGATGAGCAGCACCAGTGCGATAACCGCCCAGGCTGTTGATATAATGAGGAACATCGCCGCCACACTAGCTCCCGCACCTGCGGCGGACAAGACTGTCTGAAAATTGAATTAAGTATTCTGTCCCTTTAATTGTTAAATAGATACTGTGTCCCTACAATTCAATTTCTACAATTCCTTGTCCCTACAATTCCTACAATTCTGGAAAACGTGGAACTCCCCATGATTAATTTGCCAAACATGAGAGTGCAATTGATTGGCTGCCTCGAAAGTCTCAGTGATTTAGCGTACCAAAAAAAATGCTGGGTTTTGGATAAATGCCCTGTAGGCGTGCAGGATAATTTTAACCTTTCTGTACACTTTTTTTTCGACGACACGAGTCTCTCGGAAAATCCACACTTGTTAGTTGGCGTTTGTCTGAGAAATGAGAATGAGGCGCAAGCTATACAGCAAGTATGCCAAATGATTGACAAGGTATTTGACGAGCATGGATTGGATAAATCGGATGAAGAATATATAAATTGTCCAGAGTGGGGCGCTGTTTTAAACAGCGCGTCGGAAGCGTTGGCAATTATACGGAAGTAGAAGGCAGTATTAAAGGGACACAGTATCTATCTTCCTGCTTCCTAGACTCCCGCCTGCGCGGTAGTGGCTTAGCGTTATGGTGATTTCAGCGACGTCGCGAATTCACTAATCTTCACCGAAAATATTTCCCGCGCCCCCTTGAATATCCCCTATTTATGACTATATACCTATTATAGACCAGCCCGTTCGCAGGCGGGACGGCGGTTGAAATGTTAACCGATACATACTCATGCATACCGAAAAGGGGGGCGGGACATTACATTTCATGAATTTACCAAACCGGCGGTGCGGTTGGGACGCGTCGCGCCGTGGACGTTGGCTGTAAGCGCGGGTGGCGTGGATCCTCGGATCACGTCCGAGGAAACCGGGAGTGATCGAGTCCGAGGAAGACGGGAGCGAGGGGTGACGCCAGGATATTCCGTCACGTCCCTCCCCACCATTCCGTCTTGCCCGGACTCGATCCGGGCATCCAGGGCAAGCGCTGCGCCTGCAACCCGACCCGATTGGACGGGGCGGCGGGAACAATCTCCATGCCAGGGAACGGCCCGGCCCGGCGCTGTATTTCCGCACCAATCCGTTCATAATGTCCACATGGCTGACAGGCGTGACACCGACGGGACATCAATGCACCAGCGCGCTCTGAACTTAACACGGGCGCGCAGCGCCGCCGCTTGCGGCTGACGGTCCGATGCTCCGCTATACTTCCGGTCGCATCCTCGAAAGCCTTGTCGTCCTGTTGGTCGTCTCCTTTGCGGTGTATGGCCTGATCGGCTTGATGCCCGGCGACCCCATCGATTTGATGATCCAGTCCGACCCCAATTTGACCCCGGCGGACGCCAAGCGGTTGAAGACGCTGCACGGGCTCGACCAGCCTATCGTCGACCGGTATCTGGCGTGGCTGGGCGGCGCCCTTCAGGGGGAGTTCGGGTATTCGCGCAATCATGGCCAGTTGGTCACGGACGTCATCGGCCCCCGGATCGCCAACACGGCCTTGTTGCTCGGCGTCAGTTTGACATTGTCGCTCGCGCTGGCCATTCCGATTGGCGTTTACGCCGCGCTCAAGCCCTACTCGCGCGCCGATTATGTGGTGAATTTGTTCTGCTTCGCGGGCATTTCAATTCCGCCGTTCTGGCTGGCGCTGCTGTTGATCATCCTGTTTTCCGTCACCCTGGGCTGGTTGCCCGCGGGCGGCATGGAAACCATTGGCCACGGCGATGGGGATGGCGGGCTGATGGACCAATTGCGCCATATGGCCCTGCCCGTCCTGGCGTTGACCCTGGCGTCGGTCGGTGAATTCACCCGCTTCATGCGCGCCAGCATGGTGCAGGTGCTGCGGCAGGACTTTATCCGCACGGCGCGGGCCAAGGGCGTCGGCCCGACCCGGATGGTGGTGAACCACGCGCTTCGCAACGCGCTGTTGCCGATGGTCACCATTATCGCGCTTAGTCTCGGTCGATTGTTTTCCGGCGCCCTGATCACGGAAACGATGTTTTCCTGGCTCGGCATGGGCAAGATGATCTACGACGCGATCCTGGGCAACGACTACAACCTCGCCCTGGTCGGGTTGATGTTCGCCACGATCCTGACGTTGATCGGCAATTTTCTCGCCGATATCGGGTATGTCTGGCTCGACCCCCGGGTCAGCCTGGCGAAGGCGCGCACATGACGGCCCGCCCCATAAACCCCCGGCCTAATAAAGCGCCCGAAAGCATGGCCTGGCGGATGGGGCGGCGATTTCTGCGCCACCGAATGGCCGTCGCCAGCCTGTGCCTGATCGCCGTGTTCGCGATGGCGTCCTTCGGCGCGCCGCTGATCGAGGCGGCGCTGGGCGTCGATTCCGGCAAAACCAATTTGTTCACACGTTTCGCCCCGCCGTCGCTCGACAACCCGCTGGGCACGGATGAACTCGGCCGCGACCTGCTCGTGCGATTGTTGTACGGGGGCCGGGTGTCGCTGGTCGTCGGCATGGCCGCCGCCGCCGTCGCCGCCGTCGCGGGCGCGATTATCGGACTATTGGCGGGGTATTACGGGGGATGGCTCGATTCCCTTTTGATGCGCGTCACCGACGGCGTCATCGCGCTGCCGCTGCTCCCCCTGCTGATCGTGCTCGCCGCCGTCGATCTGAACAAGCTCGGCCTTCCGCCCGCGATAACCGAATCCGAAAACGTCAGCCTGTACCGGATCGTGCTGATCATATCGCTGGTCGGCTGGACGACGGTCGCGCGGCTGGTCCGGGCGGAAACGCTGACCTTGAAACGCCGCGAATTCATCCGGGCCGCCGTGGCGCAAGGCGCGGGCGCCGGACGCATCATGCGGGTCCATATTCTGCCCAACGCCATGTCGCCGATCATCGTCGCGACGACCCTGTCGATTGGCAACATCATCCTGTTCGAGTCGGTGTTGAGCTTTCTGGGGTTGGGCGTGCAACCGCCGGTCGCGAGTTGGGGCAACATGCTGACCAACGCCCAGGAATTGATCTGGTCGGACCCGGCGCTCGCCATCTGGCCGGGCTTGCTGATCTTCGCCACCGTGATCGCGTTTAATTTCCTCGGCGACGGCCTGCAGGACGCCCTGGACCCGCGCGCGGTGGATTAACCAAATAAAGGCTAAAATATTCCCCTCGTCCCTTGATTTTTTACTTAAGGATAGGATGGTCCAGGCGCGCCAATATTAACCATAACCGTTGATTCATTGACTTAAATGGGCGATTTGCATTATATTCAGGTCTAATTGCGTTTAAAACGCTCGATTCGCGCGAACGAATACAAGGTTCATCATGGCCGATGTTGCTGGCGTAAGCACATTTACAACGACTGGCGTTCAGGGGCTGGCGGCTCCCGTCGAGGAACCCGACGCCCTGGACGAGGATCGCGCGGCGGAAGAACGCGCCGCCGTTCAACTGGAAACCGACGGCGCGACCGGCGACCCCACCGGCAATCCGCAAACCGCATCGGCGGTCGTTCAAGTTGGCGATACCCCGTCAAACAATCAAACCGGTCCGGAAAGTCAAACCTCGGCCGCGACCGCCACGACCGCGACCCAACCGCAAGACCGGGTTGTCTTGTCGGCGGAAGCAACCGCCGCGACAGAAACGGAACCCGGTGAAAACACCGTCCTGGCGACAGCGGAAAATGGAACCGGCAACACCAACGGCGCCAATCAGAACGGCGCGACCCAGGCGCTGGGTCAAATCATCGATATCTTCGTTTAGCTCGCCTGTCTACACAGGCGTTTCGAGCGGCCCATTATCCTTGCGCCAGGCGTCAACGCCGCCGCGAATATGACGCGCGTCTTCCAAACCCGCATCCCGCGCCGCCTGGACCGCCATGGCGGATCGTTCCCCGAACGCGCAATAAAAGACCAGATGCTTGCCGCTCGACGTCGCCAGTTCGTGCAGCAAGCCGCCGGACCCCAGGTTTTCCGCCAGATCGGTATAGGGCGCATGTATCGAGCCCGCAATTTGGCCATGGCGTTCGCGTTCGCCCCGGTCCCGTAGGTCGATCAGCAGCATATCGTCGGCGCCGAGCGCGGCCTTGGCTTCGCGAGCCGTCAAGGACCAGCCGCGCGCTTCGATTTCGTCCTGCGAGAGGCCGATCTTGAGATTGGCCGGCACCGCGACATCCATCATTTTCGGATTGGCCAGATTCAACCCGTTCATAAGATCGACATATTCATCGACGCCTGACACCTGCAGACGCGGGTTAAAGGCCCGCTCCTCGGCAATCGTGCTGACCGTGTCGCCTTTATAGTCGTGTCCGGGATAGACCAGCGTGTCATCCGGCAATATCAAAAGTTTGTTGAAGATGGACTCGTATTGCGCCCTGGCGTCGCCGTTCTGAAAATCGGTTCGTCCGGTGCCGCGAATGAACAGCGTGTCGCCGGTGAACACCTTGTCTTCCCATTGGAAACAATAGGAATCATCCGTGTGGCCCGGCGTATAAATACAGTTAAGCGAGACACCCTCGATATCGATGACATCACCATCGCCGACACGCATGGACACGACGTCGACGCCGCTTTGCTCGCCCATCACCGTGACGCATTTCGTCCGATCCCGCAGCGCGCCCAGCGCCGTGATGTGATCGGCGTGAACGTGGGTGTCGATGGCCTTGACCAGTTTGAGATCGAGTTCATCGAATAGCTGGAGATAGCGTTCCACCTTATCCAGAACGGAATCGATGATCAGCGCCTCGCCCCCGGCCCGGCTGGCGATCAGGTAGGTGTAGGTATAGGACGCCTCGTCGAACAACTGCCGGAATATCATCAAACGTTCCTTTGCAAGCGAACCGCCTTTTTTTACTCCGCCGCCTGCGCCTCGGCGGCTTGCGCGGATCGGCGGCGCCCTTCAAGCACGTCAACGAACAGTCCCAACAACGGCGGTACGATCAACAAGGTCAACAAGGCCGATAACGCCAACCCGCCGACGACGACGGAGCCAAGCCCGCGATAGATTTCCGAACCCGCGCCGGGAATCACCACCAACGGCAGCATGCCAAACACACTGGTCAGCGTCGACATGAAAATCGGACGAATTCGATTTCGGGTCGCCTCGACAATCGCGTCCTCGTGCGCCATGCCTTCCTCGCGGATATGATACAACGCCTGGTGCACCAGCAGAATCGCGTTGTTCACGACGATGCCGATCAGGATCACGAAGCCCAACAGGGTCAGCATGTCCAAGGGTTGGAAGAAGAACATGTTCAGAACCGTCAGCCCGGCGACCCCGCCCGCCGTCGCCAACGGCACCGACAGCATGATGATGAAGGGATAGAAGAAACTTTCGAACAGAACCGCCATGACCAGGTAGACAATGGCCAGAGCCAGCAGCAAGTCTATCCGCATCTCATTCCAGGTTTCCACCAGCTTGTCCGCCGCGCCGGAAAACCGTGTGGTGACGCCATCGGGCACACCGTCGGCGTGCAGTTTCGATACGACTTCACGTTCCAGAATCTCCAACGCCTCGCCAAGGGCGATGTGATCCGCCGGTTTAATTTCCAGGGTAACGGTGCGACTCCGCTCCACATGCCGAATCGCCGTTGGTCCCGAGGTCACCTCGACGTTCGCCAACGACCGCAACGGCAGGATTGCGCCGGATTTCGTGACCACCGGCAAATCGCCAATGCCTTGGGTGTAACCGATGTCCGTGTCCGGTCCCATCAGCATCAAATCCATGCGTTCGGCCCCAACGGTGATTTCGGCGACCCGATATCCATCGTTGAACGCGTCCACGGTTATGCCCAGTTCCCGCGCGCTGATTCCATTATCCGCAAGACGGACAGAGTCTGGCCGGATTCTCACTTCGGGCGCGCCAAGTTCCAAACCGGGACGAGGCCGCATCTGGTTGCCGTCCTTGCGCGGCAACGCCTGCGCGATCAACCCGGCCGCGCGTTTCGCCGCCTCTATGACCGATTCCAGTTCCGGACCGGAAATATCGAGATCAATGGAGCGCGCGCCACGCACCCCGCGTCCAAACACAGAACGCTGCGACATGACGCCAAACGTGCCCGGTTCACGAAACACGGGCTTGGCCAGCACGGGAATCAATTCGCCCGCCCGCATGGGATCGGTCGACCGGGCCCCGACGATGGTCCAGTCGCGAAACGTCACGAAAAAGAAATGCTTCATTTTAGGCGGATCGCCCGGCTTCGATTCGGGTCCCGTCACCGATTCCCAATGCGGTCGCATCGCGGTTTCCAATTCGTTGGCGATGGCGGTCGTGGTTTTCAGATTGTAACCGGGCGGCGGCACGATATAGCCGATAATCAGATTTCGGTTACCCTTGGGCAGATATTCCAGTTTCGGTAAAAACGCCCAGGTCAACGCTGCCGTCGTCACCGTCAGAACAACGACAATGACCAACGCCAACCCCTTGTTTTTCACCACGGCGCGGGCGAACCCCGTCGCCCCGGCCACGAACATCCGCCCGAAATGATCGATACCCGGCAAAGACAGGCCGCTGCCGGGCGGTTTCACCGCATTGCGCAACAATCGTTGCGACAGGGCGGGAATGACGGTTATCGACACCACGAGCGACAACATCACAGCGACCGAGATTGCGACCGCGATGTCACGGAACAACTGCCCGACATCCAGTTGCATGATCAGGATCGGAATGAACACCATCACCGTGGTCAGCGCCGACACCAAAATAGCGCCCCACACTTGTTTCGCGCCGCGATAGGCGGCCTCTTTCGCGGGCATACCTGTTTCGCGAAACCGGTATATATTTTCCAGGACGACAATCGCCGCATCGACCACCATGCCCACCGCGAAAGCGATGCCCGCCAGGGAAATGACGTTCAGCGAACGGCCCAGCGCCGCCATGGCGACGAAAGACGCGATTACCGATACCGGTATCGCCAGGGCCACGACCAGCGTCGCGCGACCGGACCGCAGGAACACCAGCAAAATGATGACGGCGAAAGACCCGCCAACCCAGATGTTCTGAATGACCAGATCAATGGCGGAATCGATATAGACCGTTTCATCGTAAAGCTGCTCGATGGTCAAACCAACGGCGGGCAGGGTATGCGTCGCCAAATCCTTCGCCGCGAGACGCAACCCCTTCATCGTATTGATGACATTGGCCCCCGTCTCGCGCTTCACCGACAGCGCGATTGCTTTTTCGCCCAGGGTGCGAATGCGCGCGACCGGTTTCTTGTTCCCAAAATAAACCGTGGCTATATCACCCACCGTGACGCGCCCCACCCGTCCGCTACGGGAATCGGCGTCGGAACGCAGCAACACCTTGCGCACATCGGCGGGTCGCTGGAATTCGTTGTCCGTGCGGACGATGTAACGCCGCTTGCCTTCTTCGACATCGCCCCCGGTGATCGACGCATTGGCGGAACGCAGCCGATCCACCACCACCGGCACCGTCAACCCAAACCGCGCCAACTTCGCCGGATCGACAACAATCCGCAGTTCCCGCGCGCCGCCGCCATAAACATCGACCCGGGCGACGCCGGGCACGCGCTCCATTCGCTCCTTGACCACGTCTTCCGCGAAATCGCCAAAGGACGCGATAGGATTTTTGTTGTCCGGCGCCCGCGACAACCGGAACCACGCAATCGCATTGTCGTCTGCGCCCGACGTGCGCAACGTCGGTTCGTTCGCCTCATCCGGATAACCGTTAACCCGGTCCAGTCGATTGGCGACCAGCAACAACGCCTTATCCATGTTGGCGCCGACATTGAATTCAAGCGTGATGCGACCGCGCCCATCCTGCGCGCGCCCGACCATCCGGTTCAATTCCTCAATGCCCTTTAACACGTCTTCCTGACGGTTCAGGATTTCGCGCTCGACTTCCGCCGGCGCGGCGCCCGGCCAGTTGGTCGTGATTTGTATGACAGGCCGACGCAAATCGGGCGCCAATTGGATGGGGATAAGCTGCAAGGACACCATGCCAAACAAAACGGCCAGAATCACAGCCGCCATGACGGCGATTGGTCGGTCTATGGCGAGACGGATCAGATTCATTCGCGCCCCCTACGACCCCGTCTTGTCCGTCGATTTTTTCACCGCGTCCGCCGACGGTGTCACGGGCTTCATACCTTTATACGTTATATCCTGCCCAGGCCGTAAGCGTTCGTTTCCGCGGACCACAACCATGTCGCCAATTTTCAACCCATCCAGCACTTCAAAGCGGCTGCCCACCGCATCGCCCAGTTTCAAAACCCGACGAACGGCCTTGCCATCCTTTGCGACAAAAACAATGC
>JABJJH010000367.1 GCA_018660965.1 Rhodospirillaceae bacterium
CGTCCCATCGGGACCGCCTTGCCCATTTCGGCGTAGAATTCTTCAAGCGATTGATTGGAACCGCTTTTAAGGTGGCGCTGGTAATGCTGGTCGCTTTCGATCAAGCCCACCAGCATCGCGTTCACCAACACATTATGCGGCGCGCCCTCTCCCGCCAGAACCTTGGTCAACGCCATGCCCGCCGCGCGCGACACCGCTGTTGGCGCGCCGCCCGCCGACGGCGCCTTGGCGCCAACGTTCAAGACATTGATGATCCGGCCCCATTTACGCTCCGTCATGCCGGGAAACGCCAGGCGGATCAAACGAATGGCGCCGAATAATTTAAGCTCCAAATCCTCGCGCCACAACTCGTCGGTGATCTCCAGAAAGGCGCCGCGCCGGGACGTGCCCGCGTTGTTGACCACGACATCGACCGCGCCCAAATCCGACACGACCGAGTCATACATGGATTTGATCGCGGCGGGATCGCACATATCGCACGAATACGCGCCAATTTTCGTGGATGCTGCGGCCTCGATTTCCGCCTTCGCTTCATTCAGCGCGTCCTGACCGCGCGCAACAATCGCGACATTGGCGCCCGATTTGGCGAATTCCATCGCCATCGCGCGGCCCAGACCCAGACTGCCGCCGGTGACGATAGCCGTGCGGCCATCCATTCTGCATTCCATGTCAAATCCCCCTGCTGCGCCTGGCGTTCCGCCAAGCTTTTTAGTTCTTCGCCATCATACGACGGGACTAAAGCCGCCATCCACGTTGATCGCCGTTCCGGTAATATACGATCCCGCATCCGATGCAAGAAAACACGCCATGTTGGCGAATTCTTCGGCTGTTCCCATGCGGCCCATCGGCACCTGTTCTCCGGATTCGGCGATATAGTCCTCCAGGCTTATGTTGGTTTCCAGATTGGCGTGACGCCGCGCGATCTGGTCACTGACGATTTTACCGACCAGCAACGCGTTCACCAACACATTATGCGGCGCGCCCTCACCCGCCAGAACCTTCGTCAGCGCCATGCCCGCGGCGCGGGACACGACCGTGGGCGAACCGGTCGGCGGCGGCGCCTTGGCGCCGGTGTTCAGAATGTTAATGATTCGCCCCCAACGCCGTTCAATCATCCCCGGAAACACCTGACGGGTTAGCCGGATCGCGCCGAACAGCTTCAGTTCAAGGTCGCCGCGCCATTGTTCGTCGGTGATGCTCAGAAATTCGCCGCGAATGGACGACCCGGCGTTGTTGACCAGAACATCGATGGGTCCCAGTTCGGATGCGACGGACTGACACATCGATGTAATCGCGCCGGGGTCGCTGACATCACAGACATAGGCCCCGACTTTCGTCGATGACACGGATTCGATGTCCGCCTTCGCCGCTTCCAGGACATCGGGGCGGCGCGCAACCAGGGCGACATTCGCGCCGGATTTCGCGAATTCCTTCGCCATGGCGAAACCGAGTCCCATGCTGCTGCCGGTCACCACCGCCGTGCGACCATCCATTCTACAATCCATGATGAAATCCCCCTGTTTTTTTATTTGTTCAGTCTGCCGCGTCGCTTAACGGCTTCGGCACGTTAATCGCGTCGATGGGCATACCCATCGCCTTTTCGATACTCGGCATAACCTCGCTAATCCAGCGTACCATGGAATGCACCGCAACCTCGTTCGGCACCGCGCCGACCTGGAAGTAGAACGTCATATGCGACGGGCGCACTTCCTTGATGATCGCGACGGCGCGCTCCGTCACCGTCTCCACATTGCCCGCCAGGGCATGGGCGGCCGCTTCTTCAAGGGTGGGTTCGGCGTCAAACGGCGTTTCCGCGACCCAGTAATCGTCTTCCATGCTTTCCCGTCGTTCCCGCAGGCTGCGCGCGATACGTTGCTGGAACCGGCAATTTTCAAGGTAATTTTCAATCACGGCCGGGTCGTCGTTGATGCAGCAATACGACAACAGGCCGAGACGCATCGTGTCCGGATCGCGCCCGTTTTCAAGGAACGTTTTATCCATGAAATTTCGCACCGGAATGAGTTCCTCCAGACTGGCGAAACGGGATGAGAAGAATTGATTGTAGCCCTTGCGCGCGGCGCGCCCCACGCTTTCCGCGTCCTTGCTGGCGTTCCAGATCGGCGGATAGGGCCGTTGCACCGGGCGCACGTTAATCGCGGTCGTCGGTTGGGTGTAGAACTCGCCATCATAGGCGAAATTGGGATTGGACAGTCCCAGTTCGATCATATCCAGCATTTCGTTGGTCATGGCTTTGCGGTCGTCGATATCGACGCCGAAGCGTTCGAATTCATAGGTCTGGTAACCGCTGCCGACACCCACGTCGAGCCTGCCGTTGCTCAAGGTGTCGACCATGGCGATTTCGGCGATCAAGCGCGCGGGCATATGCAGCGGCGGCACGATCACGGCCGAACCAAGGCGAATATTCTTGGTGATCCCGGCGGCATAG
>JABJJH010000248.1 GCA_018660965.1 Rhodospirillaceae bacterium
ATTGGGCGGAACGTGAAAATCCTGATGCCCGAGCCTTATCATGGCGAGCATGACGGTTATCTCCATTCCTACGTAAAGACCGGCGACGCCAAGGTCATCGGGATCGGTCGTGAGGTTATTGGCCAACGCAAGGATGGCTCGACCTTCCCGATGGAGCTTGCGGTCAGCGAAATGGCGGTCGCGGGCGCGCGCATGTTCACCGGAATCGTCCGCGATATAACCGAGCGCAAACAGGTCGATAAAGCGAAGGCCGAATTCATCTCGACGGTGAGCCATGAGCTTCGAACGCCTTTGACCTCGATCAAGGGATCGCTCGGCCTGGTCAGGAGCGGGGCGGTTGGCGACCTTCCGGAGAAGCTCGGGCGGATGCTCGATATCGCCTACAATAACAGTGACCGCTTGATTCGCTTGATCAACGATATTCTCGACATCGAAAAACTCGATTCCGGCATGATGGAATACAAGACGGCGCCCGTGGCGTTAGGGGCGCTTTTGGAAGCGGCCATTGAAGAGAACAGGGGATTCGCCGAAGCGCATGGCGTGCGGTTCGTGCTATCGGGCGAACTACAGGACGCAACCGTCAACGGTGATCATGACCGCCTTATGCAGGTGCTCGCCAATTTGATGTCCAATGCTGTGAAATTTTCGCCAAAAGACGCCGAGGTCGCCGTTACATTGACCCAACAGGACGGAAATTTTCGCATTTCGGTAACCGATCATGGTCCGGGCGTACCGACGGAATTTAGAGACAAGATTTTCGGGAGGTTTTCACAGGCGGATTCATCCGACTCCCGACAGAAAGGCGGCACCGGCCTGGGGCTGAACATTACAAAGTCGATTGTCGAACATCACGGCGGCTCTGTCAGCTTTAAGACCATGACTGGCGAAGGCGCGACCTTCTACGTCGATTTGCCAAAGTCGGAAACTACGAAACCCGTTTCATCGCCGACACGCGGCGTATCGCCCGGTTTCCATATCCTCCATGTCGAGGACGATCAGGATATCCTTGATATCGCAAGTTCGGTTGTAGGCGACTTCGCCGTAACGACGCCCGCCAGAACGCTATCGGAAGCGAAGCGTTTGCTGGCGCAAGAGGAATTCGACCTGGTGGTTCTGGATATATTCCTGCCGGACGGAGACGGTGAAGACTTGCTGCCGCCGCCAGCGCGAAAGGATGGCTCGCCAACACCGGTCATCGTGTTCTCGGTAAAGGATATCTCTAAACACAAACCACTGAACGCTAACGCGGTTCTCGTGAAATCCCGCACCTCGAACGAAGTGTTGCTCGAGACCATCAAAACAGCGATCAACGCCAACACGTAACAATCAAACCGCTTTACGTCGGCGCATTGCGAGAATGGCTTTCGCTACCAGCCAACGACGGCGGTCGGACGCCGGGGGTCCGACCCGCCTTCCATGGTTCCGGTCTTCTGGTCGTGGAGGATGGCGCAAACCGCGCCCGCCGCATAATCCCAATCGGGCCACATCGCAACATCGTGGCCCATGGCGCGCAACCGAGCCGCGGTTTCGCCTGGAAACCGGCCCTCCAGATTCATCAATCCGGGGCTATAGGGATGCGGGTCCGACGAACGCGGATAACTGAAACTGGCGAAGCGGGGTTGTTCGACCGCGTCCTGAGGCGTCATACCGAAGGCGAACATATTGAGCAGAACCTGTGTCATGGCCTGCGGCTGGACATCGTTGCCGGGTGACCCAAACGGCATGATCCAATGACCGTCGCGCATGGCGATGGCGGGATTGGGCGTCAACCGGGGCCGTTTGCCGGGCGCCAGGACGGCCGGGTGCGACGGATCGGTGCTGGATTGCGTCCCACGTCCCGACACGAGGAAACCAAGGCCGGGAACAATAGGACCGGCGGCGGAACCGTCGCTGGGCGTCGCCGAAAAGACCGAACCTTCGGAATCAATAACGCTGATATAGGACGTGTCGATCTGGGTCAGTTCATCCGCCGGCGCGGTCGCCTGTGGGGCAAGGGCGCCGGTCCAGGCCGCGCCTTCGGGTCGACCCGGTTCCGGCATTCCCGGTTGCGCTGTGTTGGGGTCAATCAAGCCGCGCCGCTGGTCGATATAGGAATCGTCCAGCATCCCCGCAATCGGCACATCGATGAAACGCGGATCACCGACATAGGCGTGCCGGTCGGCGTAGGCGAGTTTCAGCGCCTCGATGATGGTGTGGATGTAGGCGGGTTCATTATGGCCCATCGCGACCAAATCGACGCCGTCGAGCAGCCGCAACGTCTGCGCCAGCAACGGGCCCTGGCACCACGGGCCGCAGGTAAACACTTCGAAATCACGGAAGCGCACGCGCAGCGGCGCCTCGATCCCGACCTTGAATTCGGCCAAATCTTCGGCGCTCAACCAACCGCCGTTTTCCGCCTGATGGCGCACGATGGTCTGGGCGATGTCACCCCGGTAAAACGCGTCGCGCGCCGCTTGCAGCCCCGCCATGCGGTCCCCCGGCGCGGCGGCTTCCTGGTCGATCATGTATTGAATGGAGCGGCCAAGGTCGGACTGCACGAACAGGTCGCCCGGTTGCGGCGGTTTGCCGCCGGGCAGATAGATTTTTTCGTTTTCCGGCCATCGACGATAGTTGTCTTCCGCCTTGGTGATGATGCGGCTGGTCAGCACCGGCATCGGAAACCCGTCGCTGGCGAACCGTTTGGCCGCCGCTGCGACGTCGCCAAACGTCATCGTTCCCCAACGTTCCAGCGCGGTGATCCAGGCGTCGGGCGCGGCGGGCACAAGACTTCTGAGAATGCCCGGTGGAATGCGACCGCCGTGGTCGCGATGAAAGGTTTCCAGGGACGCCGCCCGGGGCCAGGTCCCCAACCCGCTTATGGTGATGACCTCGCCCGTCGCGGCGGGCCGGATCATGATCGGCGCAAC
>JABJJH010000358.1 GCA_018660965.1 Rhodospirillaceae bacterium
GAATTTCAAAACATTGCCACAGGCGGCAAGCTAAGACTTGGCTACGACTTGAGCGAATATTTACGCCACACCGTGCGCTACACCATACGTGAAGATGATATTTCCGATGTCGATAGCGGCGCGTCAGAATTCATCAAAACGGAAGTTGGAAAAACAATATCTTCAATCATTGGGCACGATCTGACCTATGATCGACGCAATTCGAAAGTCTCTCCAACCGATGGATATCTGCTCCTCCTGTCCAACGACTTGGCGGGGCTGGGCGGCGACGTAAACTATTTTAAAACACGCGCTAAGGCGCAGTACCACTATTCCATTTGGGAAGGGTGGGTCGCTTCGGTTAAGGGTGAAATCCAAAATATCTTTGGCTTTGGCGACGATGTTCGGGTCAGCGACAGGTTTTTTCTCGGCGGAGATAAACTTCACGGGTTTGAAGCCGGAGGTGTCGGTCCGCGGGATTTGAGTACGGATGACGCCCTGGGCGGTAAACAGAGTTATTCCGCAACCGCCGAATTGAAATTTCCGTTGGGGCTTCCCAAACAATTCGGTGTAACAGGTGTCGTCTTTACAGATGTTGGAACTTTGACCGGCCTGGATTTCGAAAGCCCAAACATTGTGGATACGGGCTCGATTCGATGGTCCGCCGGCGTGGGGCTTGGCTGGAACTCGCCATTTGGACCAATTCGAATTGATTTTTCCCAGGCAATTGTAAAAGAAGATTTCGATGTAACGGAAACCGTTCGGTTTAACTTCGGGACACGGTTTTAAATCATGGCGCAAAAAGCTCACATGTTTCGTTTAGGGCTCGTTTTGTTAATGCTGGCGACGCCATTGTCCGTTTCGGCGCAGGCTACCAAACCAGCGACCTTTCCCGTGCCGGTCATCGGGGTGATCGATTTTGTTAGAACCGTTAGAAGTTCGTCGGCGGGACAGGGCATAATCGCACAAATAAACGAACAACATGCGGCGTATCAAAAAGAAATTCAGGCAGTGACTGCGTCGTTGGAAAAGTCCAGGCAAGAGCTGGCGAGGCAACAGACTTTATTGGACCCAAAGGTTTTTTCTGAGCGTCGGTCAAAATTTCAAGGCGAGGCGCGACGTCTGCAGCAAAACGTTCAAAAGATTAAAAAACAACTGGACGCGGCGTTCGCCAAAGGAATGAAGCAGATCGAAATAGTGCTCGCCGAAATTTTGACCAAAATTGCGAAGGAAAAAGGGATCAACCTCATAATGAATGCAGGACGTGTACAAGGTACGGTCCTCTTTGTTGATTCCCGGCTGGTTGTGTCTGACGAGGCGTTAAGACGACTAAATGCGCGTTTGCCTAAAGTTGATTTGAAGTTGCCAGAGGCGAAAAAAGCATCCGGGGATGCGCCTGCGGTAGCGCCCAAACAACAATAAAGGGCTGTCGAGAATGCCCGACACTCGGTTTTTCAAACGCGCAGGTCCTTTCTCCCTTGGCCAACTTGCGGACCTGTCCGGCGCGGTATTGTCAGAACAATCAGACCCCTCTGTGGAAATACAGGACGTATCGCCTTTGGCGAGCGCAAAATCCGGTGACATCTGTTTTCTGGACAACAAAAAATATGCGCCCCAATTACAATCGTGTAAGGGAAGCGCTTGTATTCTGGAGGCATCCGCCGTCGCCAAGGCGCCGCCAAACCTGGCGTTAGTCCTGACCAGTGCGCCCTACATGACATATGCAAAAATCGCAGCCGCATTTTATCCAGACACCGAAACGACACCCTTTATAGCGCCAACAGCGGTGATTGATGAAAGTAGCTTAATCGGTGAAGGGTGTCATATAGGCCATGGCGTCGTTATTGGTCCGAAGGCGTCAATTGGCGACGGATGCGTGATAGAACCGAACGTCGTGATAGGGGCTGCTGTCACCATTGGCCGTAAAACACGGATCGGCGCGAACGCATCCCTTGGGTATTGCGATATTGGGGCGCGGGTGCATTTGTATCCCGGCGTGCGCATTGGCCAAAGGGGATTTGGATTCGCGATGGACGCCAGCGGTCATAAAAAAGTACCGCAATTGGGCAGGGTCATTATCGGCGATGACGTTGAAGTTGGCGCCAACACCACCATCGACCGCGGGGCCGGACCGGATACGGTAATAGGCGATGGCGTCATGATCGATAATCTGGTGCAGATTGGACACAACGTCCAGATCGGAACAGGTTGCGTGATCGTGGCGCAAACCGGAATCGCGGGCAGTAGCACACTTGAACATCACGTGGCGCTTGGGGGGCAATCAGGGATCGGTGGACACATTACAATTGGCGCAGGCGCACAAATTGGGGCGCAATCGGGCGTCATGCGAGATGTCGCATCAGGACAACGGATGCTGGGATCGCCCGCAACGACAGTTAGGCAATTTTTTCGCCGTCTCGCCTTTATAGAACGGTTAACGAAAACCAAGGGTGCGTGAGCATGGACAATCAAGTCTCGACGGATATCGATATAAACGGAATCATGAAAATGATACCGCATCGCTATCCATTCTTGATGATCGACCGGGTCATTGACATTGTCGCTGATGAAAGCGCCGTTGGCGTTAAAGCTGTCTCCGTGGCGGAGCCTCACTTTCAAGGCCATTTTCCTCAACAGCCCGTCATGCCTGGCGTTCTCTTGATCGAAGCCATGGCGCAAACATCCGCCGTGTTGGTCGTGCATACCCTGGGGTCAGAATCAGAAGGCAAGCTTGTATATTTTATGTCGGTGGATAAAGCCCGGTTTCGCAAACCCGTCGTGCCGGGCGACACCGTGTACATTCACGTTGTGAAGAAACGGAACCGGGGAAATGTGTGGCAATTCACCGCTGAGGCCAAGGTCAATGGCGCCGTGGTCGCGGAAGCTGTTTACGCCGCTATGATAATGGATAACTGAATGAGCTTGATCCACGCTTCGGCGATCATTGATCCAAAGGCGACGCTTGGCTCGGATGTAACCGTAGGGCCTTACTGTATTGTTGGACAGGATGTTCATTTGCACGACAGGGTCAAACTGCATTCCCATGTCGTCGTGGACGGTAGAACTGACGTGGGAGAAGATACGCAAATATACCCCTTTTCCTCCATAGGTCTGCCGCCGCAGGATTTGAAATATAAAGGCGAAGATTCCGAACTTGTCATCGGCAAGCGGAATACAATTCGAGAATATGTCACCATGAATCCCGGAACCGAAGATGGTGGCATGCGAACTATTGTTGGCGATGATTGCCTGTTCATGGCGAGTACGCATGTGGCGCACGATTGCATCGTCGGAAACAATGTCATCATGGCGAATAACGCGACGCTTGCCGGACATGTCGAAGTTGGCGACTTTGCGATTATTGGCGGATTGGCCGCAGTGCATCAATTCGCCCGTATCGGCAGACACGCGATTGTTGGCGGTATGACCGGGGTGGAAAACAATGTGATTCCGTACGGTTCAGTTGTTGGCGACCGGGCGCGGTTGTCGGGCTTGAATGTCGTTGGTCTCAAGCGCCGGGCCTTTTCAAAAGAAGATATTAGCAACCTGAGAACGGCCTACCGCATGTTGTTCGCAGAAGAGGGGACACTCGCCGAGCGCATTGAGGTTGTCGCCAACATGTTCGGTGACAATGTCGCGATCATGGAAGTCATCACCTTCATGAAAGCGGATTCACCGCGTGGTTTGACGCAACCGCGATAAAGATTCGCACTGAATATGGAATCCCAATGAAGAACAAATTGGGCATCATCGCCGGCGGCGGCGCGCTTCCCCGCCAAATCGCGGACATTAGCCGTTCGCAGGGCCGTGAAGTCTTCATTGTCGCTCTGGAAGGGTACACGGATGCGAAAACAGTTGATGGTCAACCCCATGCTTGGGTGCGGCTGGGCGCTGTCGGGAAAACACTCGAATTGCTCCGTTCAGAAAACGTTATAGACCTTGTGTTGGCCGGACCTGTCCGTCGCCCATCTCTGGCTGACCTGCGACCGGATCTGACCGCACTGAACCTATTGCGTAAATTTGGCAAGAAAGCGTTGGGGGACGACGGGTTGTTGCGTTCGATCCTGGCGACGCTGGAGGGTGAAGGGTTCCGCATCGTGGGCGCCGATACGTTATTGGAGTCGGTGCTGGCGGAACCTGGAATTATCGGTGTTCATACGCCTGACAAGCAAGCGCAACGCGATATTAAACGAGGCGCGGATGTTCTTGCGGCATTGAGTTCGGTCGACATTGGGCAGGCCGCGGTCATACAGGAAGGGCTCGTCCTTGGTGTGGAGGCGATAGAAGGAACGGACGCCCTGTTGGCGCGCTGTGGCGCGTTACGGAGAGAGGGTCCTGGGGGAATCCTCGTGAAATTGCGAAAAGTTGGCCAGGATGACCGTGTCGATTTACCAACGATTGGGGTCGAAACCATACGTGCGGCGGCGCAAGCGGGACTCCGCGGTGTCGCGATCGAAGCCGGCGGGACGATGATAATGGAGCGTGATGAGGTGATAAGGGAGGCGGATGATCAAGGCCTTTTCGTCATCGCAGTCGAGATTTCAAAGTGACGCCGAAACCACTCATTTACTTAGTTGCGGGTGAACCGTCCGGCGATGCGTTAGGTGGACGCCTTATGACCGCGCTACGGCGGCGCCTGTCGGATCAAGTTAATTTCGCGGGTGTTGGCGGCGAGCATATGCAGGCGGAAGGTCTGAAAAGTCTGTTTCCCATGGAAGAACTTTCTGTAATGGGGATCGTGGAAATACTACCGCACGCAAGAGCCTTATTTCAGCGCATGTCGCAGGTTGCTGGCGATATAGACCGATTATCTCCCGATGCGGTTGTCACGATAGACGCCCCCGCTTTTGCGCATGGCGTCGCGAAGCGAATTCGACAACGAGAAATCCCACGCATTCACTATGTCGCGCCACAATTATGGGCGTGGCGACCGTGGCGGGTGCATAAATTCAGACGGGCTTTTAATCACGTGCTCGCGTTGCTGCCCTTTGAACCTGAATGGTTCGAAAGTCGCGGCGTTTCATGTCGTTTCGTGGGGCATCCCGTCATCGAAAGCGGCGCGGACAATGGCGACGGCGTATCATTTCGAACGCAGCATGAAATTGCGCCCGACGCGAAGGTGATATGCTGTCTGCTTGGTAGCCGCCGTGGTGAAGTACAGCGGCACGTCGTTCCATTTCGCACGGCGATAGAAAATGTTGCGAAGGCGACCCCTGGACTGGTTTGCGTCTTACCGACAGTCCAGAATTTGATCGATGAGGTTCATGCGTTTGCCGAGGGATTACCCTGTCGTTCGATCGTGGTTGCTGGCGGCGATGATAAATACGACGCCATGGCGGCGAGTAATGTCGCGCTTGCGGCTTCGGGAACGGTCACATTGGAATTATCGATGGCCGGCGTGCCGACCGTCGTCGCGTATCGAATGGCGTTTCTGACTTATGTCTTGGGCAAACCGTTGATAAACGTCGACTTCGCTAATTTGATTAATTTGATCCTGGACAGACCGGTCATACCCGAATTCTTACAAACTCAATGCACGGGCGAAAACTTAAGCCACGCATTGACAAAGTTGCTGGGTTCCGAAGGAAATGAACAGCGATCCCTGGTGAAGTCGGGCTTGAAGGCGTTGGGGTTGGAGGGCGCATCGCCAAGTGATCGCGCCGCCGAGGCGGTCCTGGAAATAATCGCGCAGTCGAAAAAATAATCAGGAATCGAAACAGGCGGATGTAATAACCGCATCCGCCTGTTCAGAAACACTATTATTAAGTGCCGATGCTGATCGTGGTTACCGCTTATCAAGAGGCACGTAGGGCCGTACGGTGGGGCCGTTGTAAAGTTGCCGAGGCCGCCCGATTTTCTGCGAAGGGTCTTCGATCATTTCCTTCCACTGCGCGATCCAGCCGACAGTCCGCGCGAGCGCGAACAGCACGGTGAACATCGAGGTCGGGAAACCGAGCGCTTTCAGGATAATGCCCGAATAGAAATCCACATTCGGGAATAGCTTGCGGTCGATGAAGTATTGATCTTCCCGGGCAATCCGTTCCAATTCCATGGCGATCGCCAATAACGGTTCATCCTCCACGCCCAACTCGGCGAGAACCTCATCACAGCTTTCTTTCAAGACAGTCGCGCGCGGATCATGGTTTTTGTAGACGCGATGGCCGAAGCCCATGAGGCGGAAGGGATCGTCCGGATCCTTTGCTTTTTGCACAAAGACTCCAACTTGGTCCTTGGATGGGATCTGACCCAGCATATCGAGGACGGCTTCGTTGGCGCCACCGTGAGAGGGGCCCCACAGCGACGAAATTCCCGCCGCGATGCACGCGAATGGATTGGCTCCCGACGACCCGGCCATTCGAACTGTTGACGTCGATGCGTTTTGTTCATGATCCGCATGGAGAAGGAAGATGCGATCCATGGCCCGTGAAACCGCCGGAGTGGCCTTGTACTCTTCGGCCGGCACCGAAAACATCATGTGCAGGAAATTTTCCGCGTAATTTAAATCGTTACGCGGGTACATGAAGGGTTGGCCGACGGAATATTTATACGCCATGGCCGCCATGGTCGGCATCTTCGCGATTAGACGATGCGAGGCGATCATGCGCTGGACCGGGTCGTTGATGTCGGTCGAGTCATGATAAAACGATGACAACGCGCCCACGACGCCAACCATGATCGCCATGGGATGCGCATCACGGCGAAAACCGCGGAACAGATTCATGAGCTGTTCATGAATCATCGTGTGGTAGGTGATCGTTTTTTCGAACTTTTCCTTTTCCGCCTTAGAAGGCAAATCACCGTTCAGCAGCAGATAGCAAAGTTCCAGAAAATCACTCTGTTCCGCCAACTCCTCGATTGGATAGCCGCGGTGTAACAGGATGCCTTCCTCACCGTCGATATAGGTGAGTTCGGACTGGCAAGACCCTGTCGAGGTGTAGCCGGGATCATATGTGAAATGCCCGGTGTCTCGGTAAAGGGTGCGAATGTCTATGACTTTCGGGCCTGTGGAACCGGAAATTAACGGAAAATCGTAAGACTTTCCCGTGCTGTTATCGACCAGCGTGACGTATTCGTTCCCCGAGGCATCCTTAGCATTGTCGCTCATAGCAACCCTTCCATTCTTTTTGCTTAATTTTACAGGAAACACGACAGCACGGGCGCAGCGAATTTCCCTCCCGCCTTACCGTCTTCCAAATGCGAACTTTATTATAATACTGAAATGGATTTTGAGCAAATGCACGACGTTGAAACAGCGCTACGGAACGGCGTTTAAGCGCGCCATGGTTTCGCTTTTCCCAAGCGCCTGCATGACTTCGAAAATGCTGGGGGAGGCGTTAGAGCCTGTTAACGCAGCGCGTAATGGCTGGGCGATTTTCCCAAATCCAAGGTCATGGCTTTCCGCTAGACTGCGCACCGCCGATTCAATCGTTTCTTCGGACCAATTGTCTATTTTACTCAAGGCGTTGGCGGATTCCGTGACGAGTTCGCGTCCGTCATTTTCCAATAACCGCGCGGCCTTGGCGTTGGTCAACGGAAACACCGGGCGGTTTACATAAATCACGGCGGCGTCGGCGAGTTCAATTAACGTTTTGGCGCGCTGACGAAGTCCTTCAAGCCCTGCAAGAATGCGGCCTCTCGCGTCATCGGAAATCGGCGCGCCGAGGCTTACGGTTAAATGGCCAATTATCAAATCCACTAGCGCGTCGGTATCTGATTGGTGAATATAATGCGCGTTGACGCTTTCCAGTTTCGCGAAATCCATTCGGGACGGCGACCGTCCGACCCCGTCCAGGTCGAACCACGCCACGGCCTGCTCGGTCGAAATCAACTCGTCGTCGCCGTGGCTCCATCCCAGGCGCAGCAGATAATTCCGCAACGCCGCCGGTAAATAACCCATATCGCGATACGCCTCCACGCCCAGCGCGCCGTGGCGTTTCGACAGCTTTTGCCCGTCCGGGCCATGTATCAAGGGTATATGCGCGAAGGTCGGAATATCCCAACCGAACGCCGCAAATAATTGAGTTTGCCGGGCGGCGTTGGTCAAGTGGTCGTCCCCGCGGATGACATGCGTGACGCCCATGTCATGATCATCGACGACGACGGAATGCATGTAAGTCGGCGTCCCGTCGCCTCGTAACAGGATCATGTCGTCCAATTGTGTATTTTCTACACGGACCGGCCCTTGAACCTTGTCGTCCACGACCGTGACGCCTTCCTGGGGCGCTTTCAGGCGTACAACCGGGTTCACGCCAACCGGCGCTTCGGCGGGATCGCGGTCGCGCCAGCGCCCATCGTAACGCATGGACTGTCCGTTTCGACGCGCTTCCTCGCGCATTTCGGTAAGCTCTTCAGGCGTACAATAACAAAGATACGCCTTGCCTTCTTTAAGCAATTGCTGGGCGGCGGCTTTATGCCGTTCGACGCCGTGCGACTGGTGAACTTCTTCGCCGTCCCAATCCAGTTCGAGCCAACGTAGGCCGGCCACAATGGCGGCAATCGCTTCGTCCGTAGAGCGTTTACGGTCCGTATCTTCAATGCGCAACAGAAATTGACCGCCATGGTGCCGGGCGTACAACCAGTTAAACAGGGCGGTTCGGGCGCCACCTATGTGCAAAAATCCGGTTGGCGATGGCGCGAAACGCGTCACAACTGTCATGGTGCGATTCCTTCAATGGCGATCCTCCGCAGATTACGGCGACCGGATCGCGGATGTAGCATAATTGGGGCTGCCGGAGCAAAATGAACTAACAATTTCAGGTAATATTTTATCGTCGATAGTCGTCATTGCTTGTCGTTGAGACATTAACCGCCATAGATTAATCGTCATGGCCGAATACAGCTTATCCCGCGACAAAATAACCGGTTCGAATTGGCTTGCTCGCGGCGTGGTGTGGCCCGGTCGATTTATAGCCGACTCCTTTGCGAAAGAGCACGAACATTGGATCCTCTGGGCGCCGGTATTTTTCGGCGTTGGTGTCGGCGTGTATTTCGCCTTGATGACCGAGCCATCGCCATGGGTCGGTCCTGTTGTCGTTTTGTCGTGCGCAGTGTTGTTATGGTTTGGCAGGGGGAGCCAATTCGCCGTGTTGGTCGCGACGGCGATTGCATTTGCGGGAACAGGCTTTAGCGCGGCTCAGTTGAAATCTAATCTTGTAACGGCGCCCGTGCTGGAGCGGGCCTATGGGCCTGCCCCCGTCATTGGACGCATCGTAAAAATAGAACGGTTGCCACGGGGACCGCGCGTATTGCTGGATCAGGTCGAATTACGCCGTATCCCGTCGGACCGAACACCGACTCTTGTACGCTTGCGGTTGCATCCCAAAGACCAGCCGGTTCTCGGTGAACGGATCGACGTGTTCGCGAAATTATCGCCCCCAGGCCGGCCGTCGCTTCCGGGCGGATACGATTTTCAACGCCGATCCTGGTTTGAAGGACTTGGCGCCGTTGGGTTTTCTATGGGCCGCGCCCGGCGACCGAACAGTACGCGCGTTGATGATGCGGCGGACGCTGGAATATGGTTCAGGCAAATTCGCCAATTGATATCGGATCGAATCCGCGTTGCGGTTCCAAACGCTTCCGGCGCAGTCGCCGCCGCATTGATAACGGGGGACCGCAGCGCGATTCCGGAATCCGTCATGGCCGATATGCGCGATTCTGGTTTGGCGCATTTGCTGGCGATTTCGGGACTTCATCTTGGGCTGGTCGCGACGATCCTGTTCTTTTCCGCCCGTGCGGTTTTAGCGTTTCACGAACGGACCGCGTTATATTGGCCGATTAAGAAAATCGCCGCCTTGGCGGCATTCGCGGGAACCTTCGGATACCTGTTGTTGACGGGCGGAACCGTGCCGACGCAGCGCGCTTTTCTTATGACAGCGTTGGCGTTGCTCGCCATTGTGCTTGATCGGTCGCCCTTTTCACTGCGCCTGGTCGCCTTTGGCGCATTGGTGATTTTGGTGATTGCCCCGGAAGCCATGTTGGGCGCCAGTTTTCAAATGTCCTTCGCAGCTGTCACCGCGTTGATCGCAGCCTATGAATCGCTTGGAGACCGGTTAACATCCTGGCTCTATGGCGGGGGACCTGTGCGCCGGGCGCTGACGTATCTGATCGGCGTCGCCTTGACGACGATCATCGCCAGCGCCGCCACTGGTATTTTCGCGGCCCATCATTTCGGACGCATTGCGTATTTCGGGTTGGCTGCGAACTTGATCGCGGTGCCTGTGACCGCGATCTGGGTCATGCCGTGGGCGATCATCTCGATTGTGTTGTTTCCGTTTGGCTTGGAAGGCTATGCGCTGGCTCCCATGGCGGCGGGCATCGATGTTATCACGACTATTGCGCATCATGTCGCCGCGTTGCCGGGGGCGGTTGGTCATGTACGGACGGGACCCACGTTTGGCATCGCCTTGGTTGCGTTGGGCGGGTTGTGGTTATGTCTGTGGCGGGGACGATGGCGATACATCGGTCTCATTGGCATTGTGGGTGGCGTGCTGTCGGGCAGCGTTGTGGCGGCGCCGGATATCTTGATTTCCGAGTCGGGACGCCTGGCGGCGGTTCGTTTGGATGACGGCCGCTACGTGCTTTCAAACACATTACGCGAAAAATTTTCCGCAGGGCAATGGTTGCGCTTGGCGGGGCAAGATCGAAAAGAGCTGTGGGGACTGGGTTCCGGTTCCGGGTCCAGCGCCACCGCCAAGTGCGATCCGTTAGGGTGTATCGCGCGCGTTAAGGGAAAAGTTGTCGCCTATGTTCGGGATGAACGCGCCTTGTCCGATGACTGTGTCGCGGCGGATATCGTGATCAGCGCCACGCCGGTTCGCCATAAATGTCCGTCCGCCATCGCGGTTGTCGACAAGTTCGATTTATGGCGCAACGGCGCACATGCGATTTATCTAACCGATCAAGGCGTTAAAACCGACAACATCTCGCAGCGCCATGGCGTTCGTCCCTGGTCGACGAAGCGTCCACCGCCACGGCAGCGCTTTAATAGCGCCGTATCAAACCGATAAGACGGCCTTGCACCTGGACCCGGTCGGGACCAAAAATTCGCGTTTCGTATTTCTGGTTTGCGTGGCTACCTCGGGTTAAGCACTTTTCCCTGTTTAGGTATAAATCTACCGCGTCCGTTTGTGCGACCAATTCCTCGGTGATTGCCTATGGAATAGGCTAGGATGACAGCTGAAGGAGAAATTCGTGATACAAGAGTTATTTGCTTGTTGAGAGATTTAATTACGTATGGAGTGATTTAATAGCTTGTTGAAAGATTTAATTACGTGTTGCAACAAGATTTAATTACGTGTTGCAAAATTTAATTACGTGTTGCAACAAGATTTAATTGCGTGTTGCAAAATTTAATTACGTGTCGAAAGATTTAATTACGTGTTGCAACAAGATTTAATTACGTGTCGAAAGATTTAATTACGTGTTGCAACAAGATTTAATTGCGTTTAACGCAAATATTTATATACTGATGAATAACATAAGTGTGGATTATGTTAGAAATGAGAAGCCCCCCATCCTGTTGGAACAGGATGAGGGCTGGTAGCCTGGCAGCTAACTATCTCACCGAGACGCTTACATGAACGCCGGGGTTTGGACGCCCGGATAATGTGCGCTCGTTCTATCTATATATCAGATCCTTCGTCTCTTTCATACGGAACAAATGCAGAACATGGTCGAAAAGTATGCTTTTTAATATTTTTCTGTTAGTAGTTAGAGTCAAATTGTAAGCAAGGGTATTAAGTAGGAGATAGCAGGGAAAGACGATTTTTCGCTTTTGGCCACTGCTCCATTAAAACCCCGCTAAGAACATTTGAAATATATAACATACTGAAAAACAACAGTAGGTTATCTAAAAATAGATCCACGTTATGCGCGATTCTGATTTGGCGCATTTGCTTACGATTTCGGAACTTCGTCATGGGCTGGTCGCGAGGATCATGTTCTTTTCAGCGCGCGCGGTTTTCGCGGCTCACGAACGCACCGCGTTATATTGGCCAATCAAGGAAATATCCGCCTTGGCGGCATTCGGAACCTTCAGATACCTGTTGTTGACGGACGGAACCGTGCCGACGAGGCGTCCACCGCCTCGGCAACGCCTTAATACCGCCGTATCAAACCGATAAGGCGGCCTTGCACCTGGACCCGGTCGGGACCAAAAATTCGCGTTTTGTATTTCTGGTTTGCGGGTTCCAGCGCGATGGAGTTTCCCTTGCGCCGCATTCGTTTCAACGTCACTTCGTACTCATCCACCAACGCCACGAC
Organism: Rhodospirillaceae bacterium; assembly: GCA_018660965.1. Lineage (GTDB taxonomy): Bacteria > Pseudomonadota > Alphaproteobacteria > UBA8366 > JABJJH01. Next base: position 12,241 of record JABJJH010000358.1, read on the forward strand.
GACGACGCCGTTTTCCGCGACATCGCAGCGTTGGATGATGACCGTGTCGCCGTCGAGAATTCCGGCGTCGACCATGGAATCCCCTTCGACTTCAAGCGCGTAATGATCGCCGCCCCGCAACATGCTGGCGGGCACGTCGACCGCGGTTGATTGATCCCTTATCGCTTCTATGGGCGTGCCGGCGGCGATGCGCCCGTAGAGGGGAAGGGGCACGACATTGTGGGAGTCGACGGCAGTGGGCGGCGGTGGCGCATACCCGTCGTTGCTGACAATTGTTGGCGAAAAACCGCTGCGCGCGCCCAGACCGGCGGATTCGGCGTTTTCCGGCAACCGAAGGATTTCCAACGCTCGCGCCTTGTGCGGCAGTCGTCGAATATATCCACGTTCCTCCAGCCCGGTAATGAGTCTGTGAATGCCTGACTTTGATTTTAAGTGTAGCGCTTCCTTCATTTCATCGAAGGAGGGCGAAATGCCGGTTTCGTTCAGTCGTTTCTGAATATAAACGAGCAATTCATATTGTTTACGCGTAAGCATGGTCCACCCTCGAATTCGGATATGCGAGAAAATGACGTTTGCTTGTCCGCACACCACATATAGAACAAAACAACAACATAACGCATGTTCTAGTTTAGTTCCCTGAATCCGTCAAGCGGAATATGAATAATGGAACATCAGGTCTTAAATTCGGACCAAACCGTTCGGCATTGGCAGGATATCGACGGTCGATCCTACCTTCAACGCAGGCGCATGGGGCGATCGAACGACAAGGCAGTCGGCCTGCACCAGACGGGACAACATGGAACTGTCTTGTTTGGAAAATGGCGTCGCAACCTGAACGCCATTGTCGTCCCGGCTCAATTGCGCCCGAAGGTAATCCTCACGCTGATCGTTTTTACCCAGGTCAACGCCCAGCGTCGCTGTTTCCCGTGTTACGTCGAGTTCGCTTTGACCCAGCATTTTTCGAAGGGCGGGGATTAGAAAGATGATGCCGCACACCAGCGTTGAAACAGGGTTGCCGGGAAGACCCAATAGCGGGGTACCTTTTATGTCGCCAAATATGAGCGGTTTGCCGGGCCGCATGGCTATTTTCCAGAAATCGATCTCCAATCCATCCTTGCGCAGAACCGATTGAATGAGGTCGTGATCGCCGACTGACGCGCCGCCGGTCGTCACCAACATGTCGGCCCCGTGCGCCGCCGCCGCCATTGCGCTCAACTCGTTGCTTTCATCCGGCGCAATGCCCAGCAGAATTGGCTCCGCCCCCGACGCTTCAACCATCGCCGCCAGGGCGAGGCTGTTGGAACTAACGATTTGATTTGGCCCCACGGGATCGCCCGGCATGACAATTTCATCCCCGGTGGCAAGGATCGCAATGCGTGGTTTACGCCGCACAGACAGCCACGGGACGTTCATCGCCGCCGCCATCCCGACATTGCGCGCGGTCAGGACATCACCCGCCTGCAGAATTATGTCGCCGGTTCGAAAATCCAGTCCCGCTGGTCTTACATAGTGACCTGTCGGGGATGATTCCTTGACGGTGACCGTGGAACCGTCGGAATCCGTGTCTTCCTGAATGACAATAGCGTCAGCGCCATCGGGGACGGGGCCGCCCGTGAATATACGAACCGCTTCTCCCGGGGCCAGGGTGTCGTCGTGGGCGCCGCCAGCAGGCGCGTGTCCGGCGATTTTCAACGTTACGGGAACAGTGACGACATCGGCGGCGCGCACGGCGTATCCATCCATCGCGGAAACCGCGGTTGGCGGTTGGGTGCGCCGGGACGCTATGTCCTCGGCCAGAACACGACCCAGCCCATTCGACAAGCCGATTTGTTCGGCGGGCATGGGCGTTATCGCGGCGAGAATTCGCTCGCGGGCTTCTTCAACACTTAACATCAGGCGCCCTCGTAGGTTCCCGACTTGCCGCCGGATTTATGGGTGAGCCGTATTTCGGTAATTCGCATGCCTCTGTCGACGGCCTTGCACATATCGTAAACCGTCAATGCGGCGACGGACACCGCCGTCAGGGCTTCCATTTCAACGCCGGTCTGGCCGTTTAACGCACACCGCGCGGTGATTTCTACGGCGTTTCGATCTGGATTGATGGTGAGGTCAACCTTGACCGACGTCAGGGCCAGGGGATGGCAGAGGGGGATCAAATCCGGCGCCCGTTTCGCACCCATAATTCCGGCAAGCTGGGCTACGCTCAACACGTCGCCCTTTTTCATGGCGCCGTTTTGAATAAGATCAATTGTTTCGGGTTGCATCAAAATTGACCCGGCGGCGATGGCGACGCGATCCGTGCTGTCCTTGGCTGCGACATCGACCATGATGGCGTTACCGTCCTTGTCGAAATGGGTCAGATCCGAAGACATGGCTGGTGTCCTACGCCGCGACGGGGGCGGCGAGAATCGCTTCCGTCGCCGCCCGGACATCGCTTTGGCGCATCAGCGACTCGCCAATAAGGAAGCATCGCACGCCGACAGCCGCGCAACGGGCCAGGTCATCGGGCGATCCCAAACCACTTTCGCCCACGGCGATCCGGTCGCCCGGTACGTCCCGCGCCAGGGTTTCGGTAGTGGAAAGATCAACGGCCAGCGTTTTCAGGTTGCGGTTATTGACGCCGATGAGCGGTGATTTCAGGCGCAACGCTCGCTCCAATTCCGATTCGTTATGCACCTCGATAAGAACATCCATTCCCAGATCAAACGCCAGGGATTCCAAGTCTTGCGCGACATCGTCGTCCAGCGCCGCCATGATTAAAAGGATGCAGTCGGCGCCAATAGCGCGGGCTTCATACACCTGGTAGGGGTCCAGCATGAAATCCTTGCGCAAGACAGGCAACGATGTCGCCGCGCGGGCCGCCGTCAAATAGTCATTCTGTCCCTGAAAATAAGGCCCGTCGGTCAAGACCGACAAACATGCGGCCCCACCGGCTTCGTAGTCCTTCGCGAGGGACGCGGGGTCGAAGTCCGGTCGGATCAATCCCTTGCTGGGCGACGCCTTTTTCAGTTCCGCAATCAGGCCGTAACCGTCGCTCGAGTGGTCCTTCAGGCGATTTGCGAACCCACGTGGGGCCGGTCCCTGAGACGCCATGATTTTTATGTCCGATAGCGGGCGATGCGCCTTCAATTCCGCGACGTGTTGGCGCTTGTCACCGCAAATTCGTTCCAGAACATCGCTCATGGCGTGGGTTCATTGGTAATCGCGACAAGTCGATCCAGGGCGGACTGCGCGCGACCGCTGGATATTGCGTCAGAGGCAATGGCGACGCCTTCCTTTAAATCCGTGGTCCGGTCCGCGATCATCAGGGCCGCCGCAACGCCATAAAGGACAATATCCCGATATGCGCCAGGCTCGCCGCCCAACACCGCGCGAATGGCCGCTGCGTTATAGTCCGCGTCGCCGCCTTTCAAATCGGCAGGATCGGCAATTGGCAACCCCGCGTCTTCAGGGGTCAGGTCGAATTCCCGAAGATCGCCATTGTCAAACTCGCACACATGGGATGGTCCGGTCGTCGTTAGCTCATCGAGACCGTCGGAGCCATGCACCACCCAAACGCGCTCCGCGCCGAGTCTGCCCAGCGTTTCCGCCATCGGGCGCACCCATTTGGGCAAATAGGTTCCCACCAGCAAACGCTTCACCCCAGCCGGGTTGGAGAGGGGGCCCAAGATGTTAAAGATCGTCGGCGTTCCCAGTTCGATGCGCGTCGGCATGACGTTGCGCATGGCGCCATGATGACGTTGCGCCATCATGAAACAGATGCCCGCCTCGCGCAGCGCTTTTTCAAGTAGCGGGAAGTCCGCGTCCAGATTGACGCCAAGCGCGCTTAGCACATCGGCGGCGCCGGATTTTGATGTCGCGGCGCGATTGCCATGTTTGGCGATGGGAACGCCGCATCCCGCCGTGACCAACGCCGTGCAGGTTGAAATATTGTAGGTGCCGGAACGGTCACCGCCGGTGCCGACAATATCCATGGCGTCGTCGGGGGCCGTGATATGGGTCGCCTTGGCGCGCATGATCGTCGCCGCGCCGGTGATTTCATCGACGGTTTCGCCGCGCGTGCGCAACGCCATCAACAAGCCGCCGATCTGCGAAGGCGTAGCGTCGCCGGACATCATAATATCAAATGCAGATTCCGATTCCTCAAACGACAGGACGCCGCCACCGGCGACCTTGCCCAGGATTTCCTTGAATTTTTCGCCGCCATCACTCATCGCCGAACCTTTAATGTTTTGTCATTTCCAGGAAATTCTTGAGCAAATGATGCCCGTGTTCCGATGCAATGCTTTCTGGATGAAACTGGATGCCGTGCACCGGCCATTCCTTGTGCGCAATGCCCATGACAATCCCATCGTCGGTTTCAGCCGTAATTGAAAAACAGTCCGGAAGACTCTCCCGCTCCAGAATTAATGAATGATAGCGTGTTGCGGTAAAATCATTGGGAATGTCTGCGAACAATCCGGATTGGTCGTGATGCATCACGCTCATCTTGCCGTGCATGCACATTGGCGCAGGCACCACATGACCGCCAAGCGCCTGTCCAATCGATTGATGCCCAAGGCACACGCCCAGCATTGGAATTTTGCCGGCCGCCGCGCGAACCAGATCGAGACAAATGCCAGCCTTGTCGGGGTCGCAAGGACCGGGCGAAATAACAATCCCCTCAGGGTTCATCGCCATCGCGTCTTCAACCGTGATCGCATCATTTCGGTGCACTTCGAACACGGTCCCGAGCTCCCCTAAAAAATGCCAGAGGTTATAGGTAAAGCTGTCGTAGTTATCGATTAACAGATACATGAATGCGCTCTAATTTGGTCGCCGCCGCCGGACGGCTCTAATGGGAATTACAGCCTCTTATAACAGCCTTGCCGAAGCGAAGAAAGCAAGGCTGGGACTTGGGATCATGCTATAAAGTTGCAAGCTAGGCACTTAACGCATAGGTAAGCTTGGTGATGACAGTTTTCAAAGGTTCAATATTATGAATATTGGCGCGGCGTCCCAGGAATCGGGTGTTCCGAGGAAAACCATCCGATATTACGAAAGCATCGGCTTGATCCCCGAGGCGTCGCGGACGCAATCGGGATACCGGACCTATGGCCAAACCGACATCGACACGTTGCGTTTCGTTCAACGCGCCCGTGGTTTAGGGTTTAGCGTCCGGCATGTCGGCGCGTTGCTTGGTCTCTGGAATGATCATGATCGGGCGAGCTCAGATGTGAAAAATCTCGCTCTGGAGCATATCCGGGAGATCGACCACAAAATTACCGAGCTTCAGGACATCCGGAACACCTTGATCCATTTGACGGAACGGTGCCATGGCGATGATCGACCGGATTGTCCAATTCTGGAACAATTCGCGAGAAGCGAATGACTGAACCCGCCCCGGACACAAGCCATGGCGGTCGATCCATGACCGCGCGATTGTTGCGACTTTTGGGAATATTCCTGGGGGTGTTTGCAATCGGCATCGGGCTGGGCGCCGGATTGGGTGTGGGGATTGGGACGTGGTTGATTGGCGACGGGGCCCCGAAAGCGACCGTGGAAATTGCCGAACCGAAACCTCTCTATAGCGTTCCCGTCCGCGCCTATCGACCGCCCCTTCGCGGGGATGCGAACGTGGCGCGCGCGCCGGAATTTGCGCCCTCTGTCGCCGTATTGGAGCCTGAAGAACAAAGCCTGACGACTATCGCGCCAGGTTCCGGGACGCCAAAGCCTGTCGCGCCTGTACCTGTTGCGCCAGTACCGGTCGCGCCGGAACAAACCCCACCGACGGCTGCATCACAGCCCGAGGGATGGCGGGCGTATGCTGTCGCCGCCACGCCGCCGCCGGGGCGTCCCATGATCGCGATTGTCCTTGATGATTTGGGGATCGACCAGAAACGCAGCTACGCCGCAATCGATTTGCCGGGCCCGTTGACCCTGTCCTTTATTCCCTACGGTTACAACTTGCCCGTCATGACTCGAACGGCGCGCGCGGCGGGGCACGAACTTATGGTGCACGTCAATATGGAGCCGATAGACCATGGCGTGGATCCGGGGCCAAACGCGTTGCTGACCTCTTTAAAACCAGCCGAGGTCCAGCGTCGGCTCAATTGGGCTTTGTCGCGGTTTGAGGGCTACACGGGGCTCAGCAATCACATGGGCAGCCGCTTCACTGTATGGCCGGACGGCATGGAAATCGTGCTTCGAACGCTTAATCGACGCGGCCTTCTTTTCCTCGATTCACTCACCAACCAACGCTCCATCGGTCCGGCGCTGGCGCGCGCCTACAAGACGCCGTATGCGGTTCGTGACGTATTTATCGATCACGACCGCACGGATGCGTTCGTCGTCAAACAGTTAGCCTTGACCGAAAGGCTGGCGCGGCGGAACGGTCACGCCATCGCCATAGGCCACCCCCACGACGTGACCGTGAACCGGCTTAAACAATGGCTGGCGACGGTCGAGTCCCGTGGTTTTGCGCTGGTTCCGGTTTCCGCGATTGTTCGCCGTAAAGCAGTTCAGGGATAACAGGAACGTTTAAGAACGCCGGTTGTAGCTGGCGAAATCGACGGCTTCCTGAGCGGCGCGAATAAGGGCGCGCGCCTTGTTTTCGCTTTCCTGACATTCCATTTCAGGATCGCTGTCGGCGACGATGCCGCCGCCCGCTTGAACGTACATTTTGCCGTCTTTCACGACCGACGTTCGAAGTGAAATACAGGTGTCCATATCCCCGCCGGCGCCGAAATACCCAATGCAACCGGAGTATATGCCGCGCCGTTCCGACTCCAGCTCATCGACGATTTCCATGGCCCGCACTTTTGGCGCGCCGGAGACGGTTCCCGCCGGGAAGCCTGCGATCAGGGCGCTCAAGGCGTCGTATTCAGGGGCTATTTTACCAACCACGTTCGAAGAAATGTGCATGACGTGAGAATAATTTTCGATCACGTATTGTTCGGTCACCTTGACCGTGCCGATTTGGCTGACCCGGCCGACATCGTTGCGGCCCAGATCCAATAACATCAAATGTTCCGCGCGTTCCTTGGGGTCCGCCAGCAAATCTTCCGCATAGGCCTTGTCTTCTTCGGGCGTCGCGCCGCGTGGGCGGGTGCCGGCCACAGGTCGGATGGTCACTTCGTCGCCGCGCAACCGGACAAGAATTTCCGGGCTGGAGCCGACAATGGCGAAGTCGCCGAAATCGAGGAAAAACAGGAAGGGCGACGGGTTCAACCGGCGCAAGGACCGATACAGGGAAAACGGCGGCAGGGTGAACGGCAACTCGAAGCGTTGGCTGAGGACGACCTGGAAAACATCGCCCGCCTGGATGTACTCCTTGCCCCGCTTGACCATTTCGTGAAACGCCGGGCGCGTCATGTTCGATGTCGGCGTCGGGGCGACATGATCGACCTCGGGCGTGCGCCCATGATAGGGCAGGGGACGTTCCAGGTCGGCCAGAACGTCGGCCAGACGTTCTTCCGCAATGCGGTGCGCTGCGGCGGCGTCGACGCCCTCGGCCGGTCGCACCGGCGTCACGATGGTCACGATGTCCTCGATGGTGTCGAACACCGCGATAACCGTTGGACGGAGAAACAGGCCATCCGGCGTTCCCAATACGTCGGGATTGTTATCGGGCAGCTTTTCCATCAAGCGGACCATGTCGTAACTCATATAACCGAACAGACCCGCCGCCATGGGCGGCAGGGATTCAGGCAGA
>JABJJH010000408.1 GCA_018660965.1 Rhodospirillaceae bacterium
CGCGACCATACAATTCCACTTGCTTCATCCCCGCCCTCTGCAAAATGCAGAAAGCTTACCACTGGCGGATTTTTACTCCGGCCAACAACCAGACAATCTGGCCGCTTCAGTGGTGGATTATTGCTCCGGCGTTCTCAGACATCGTCGGTAAATTCGAAAATTACGGGCGAGACATCGGTTTGTTCAAGCAATTCGTACGCTGCGGTTAAGCCTGCAGGACCGCCGCCGATGATGATCGCTTTTCGAGTTTGGGGCATAGGCAAATTTTATTTATGAAGGAGACGGTAGTGTGGCCCAGACGGATGATACGCTGGGCAATATAGGAAATAGTGTGATTGCGGCCAATCCAATTGCAACGCCGTAGGGTACGTTCGGCGCGGTGGCGGGGTTCGCCCATGGAAGCCATCGGATAAGAAACGCAAAATATCGGCGCCGAAGCAACAACGCGCTAATTGACAGGGCGCCGCCAAATATCGCGACCAGAAACAAGTAAGGAAGTAACAAATCCCACCCCGTCCAGACAGCCGCAGCGCCCAGTAATTTAACATCGCCGCCTCCCATGGCGCCCATCGCGAACAATGCGGCGGCGGCGGTGAATACGGCGAACCCGGCGGTGTAATGCAGTCCAATGTCGAGGAAGGATTGATCCGCTAATAGAGCGGTTGGTAGAAAGGCCAGGGACGGTGTGATCGACGCCCAATTGGGAATTTTCATTTGCCCGAAATCTGAATACATGGCGCACACCATGCATAGCGGAAAAGTGGCCGCTAACAACAAATTCAAGGTCACGTCGCTCACCAATTCGATAAACTTCGTTTTAGCGCCCTTGCACGATAATCACGCCGCCATAAATCGCGTGGTTATACATTTCCGGCGCAGTGCGGAATTTAGTGGGTGACAAATTGCAGACAAACGACGGGCGCCCCCTGCGGAGGGACGCCCGTGTATAACGAAACATCGAACTGTCACGCACCTCGTCAATATATCAGTCAAGGCGCAACAAAACACCGCTCAATCGAAATCGAGCGGTGCTCACGATCAATAATCCGCCTTTTTTAAAGCGCTGCTGTGATCGTGTTGAAGGTATTGGTCAACGCGCCGCCAGCCAACGAAATGCCGCCAATGATGACAACAGCAATACCGGCCGCGATTAGGCCATATTCAATGGCTGTCGCGCCCGAAGCGTCATTCTGTAATTTGACGATCAAACCAAGGAATTTTTCTTGCATCGGATATCTCCATAGCATTTTAAATGATCTCACACTCAACGTGGTAGTGCGAGTCTAGCACTAAAAAATTTACAGTGTTAGAAAAAAATTCAAGTTGCCTGGAAAATAAACGCGCGAATTAACAATGTATTTATGATTTCCCACGAACTTTGCTTAATAATTCGTCTAACGTCATTGCTACTTCGACCGTTTCACCAAGTGTTCGGTCTATAACACTGCTTTCGATTTTCCATTCATCTTCGCATATTTCGGCGATGACTTGATCGCGAAAAATTTTATACGATTTTAGCGCTTTGTATTCGTCGCCAAAGTGGTCGGCGAGTATCGCGAACGCCAGTTGACTGGGGCCCGTGCCGTCATAACCCCATTCAAAACCGTCCGCGGTAAACCGCCATTGCTGGAAGGTCGATGGCAACGATTGTCCATCAACCGTCACCACGCATCCGTTCGCGGTTCGTTGTCCTTGGTAGACCTTCATCGCCTGGTTTCAGAGGGGGGTGTCGGTCGACGCGTCATTGGGTTTTTGTCCCGGCCCCTTTGATCTTCGTTGCCTGAGGGTCGTTCATCCCGGCGCCTTTATATTGGGCCATCCATTCACGGGCCAGGCGCTGGCCTTCCGTGATCTGTCGAGACGTCATTTTCAAGGCGATGAGGGCGCGGTTTTCTTGTGACAGAACGATCCCCGCCGCCGCCGCAAGGCTGTACCACATATGCGCCTGCACGAAATCTTTCTTCACGCCTGAGCCTTGACCGTACATGAAGCCAAGGTTGTTTTGCGCGAGCGGATGTCCTTGATCCGCCGCTTTCTGGTACCAGCTAACGGCCATGATGGCGTCTTGCGGCACGGCCTGACCCTTTGAGTACATCAGACCGAGGTAATATTGCGATTCGGCGTCTCCGCTGTTGGCTAGCGGTAGAAAAGCTTCAAACGCTTTTGGGTAGGCGCCGTCTCGATAGGCGCCCTGTCCGTTGGCCAAAGCTGGCGACGACAGGACGATGAACGCCAGGAGCGCGTATTTCACGAAATTCATGTAGTTCCTCGATAAAACGGCGTTAATTCAGGTGGTTGCCAATCGGCAGTGTTCGAAGTCTACCATATTAGCCCTACAGCGCGCTACAGTTACCAAGGGGAACCGGTAATGACGCCCGACTCAGGGATTCTTATTCAGGTATTACACGCACAGCCCCTTCTTGTCCGTTGGCGGTGATTGGCGGCGCCGCTATTAAGTACGTCCGAGACTGTGATCCAACGCTGGATGGCGATCAATTTTATTGAGATGCACTCAATTTGCGCTTAAATTTAAGCGTGTTAGAGAAATTCGATGTTTTCGTCAGATATTTTCCCAAATTTGCGGGAACTCCGGTGATTTTTCAGGTTTCTTCGTTCTTGTAAATCATTGGCAAATAAAGCGATAATCAGTGTCTGGTATATTATCTCCAGTCGAATGGCGTTGTTGTGTTCGCGATGACCCCGAATTCGTTGGAGCGATGAGGAAAGTTTCGAGGCATGGCGGTATCGACGGGATCGAACGGGGAAAGACCCGACGCGGCTGAGGACATGACTCCTCGCGCGACGGGTTTGTCTGACGACCCAACCGGCGTCATTGCGTCTGGCGTCGATTCACTTGTGCTGGACGCGCATGTCGCGACCGGAATTATGTTGCCCGATGGCGAATTCGCGACCAGCGCGCAATACTCGCGCCAGGGCGATGACCTGTTGTTGATTGGCCCGGAGGGGCGGGTCGTCGTAGTCCAGGACTATTTCCTGGTCGAACCCCGCCCGGATCTACTGACGCCGGAAGGCGGGCGGATCACGGCGTCGTTGGTGAACTCTTTCACGCCGCCCGAAGCGCCGGGTCAATACGCGCAAGTCGGTGGTATCCCGACCACGGCGGAAGCCATTGGTCAGGTAAAAGACCTCACCGGGCAGGCGTTTGCGGTGCGCTCGGATGGGACGCGCGTACAATTGTCGGCAGGCGATTCAGTGTTCCAGGGCGACGTGATCGAAACGGCGGGCGGCGGCGCCATCAATTTGACGTTTGTGGACGACACGACGTTTTCGCTGGGCGGTGACGCGCGTCTGGCGTTGGACGAGCTTGTGTACGACCCGTCGACGAAGGCGGGTAGTTCATCGTTTTCGATGTTGAAAGGCGTCTTCGTCTTCGTCAGTGGCCAAATCGCGAAGACCGACAACACGCAAATGACGGTGACGACGCCGGTCGCGACCATCGGTATTCGCGGCACGCGCGTGGCGGGCGAAGTGAACCCGCCGGGGCAGGAATCCCGATTCACGGTGATCGACGGCGAAATCGCGGTGTCGACGCAGGCCGGCACCGTCATCATGGGCCAGTCGAACGAAACGACGACGGTGACAAGTTTTGGCGCCCCGCCGAGCCAACCGGTGGTCTGGAGCCAGGCGCAGGTCGATCAAAGTTACAGTGAAGTTAAGAACATTTCCGGTGGGTTGTTGAACGCGCCGACGGGCCAGCAGGGCGATTCAGAAGGCGCTGGCGAAGGCACTGGCGCGCCAGGTGACGGCGGAGAGGGCGAAGGCGCAGGCAACGCTGAAGACGGCGGGGAAGGCGCCGGAGAAGGCGAAGGAGAAGGTGGCGGCGAGGGAGAAGGCGAGGCGGACGGCGAAGGAGAAGGCGGCGGTGAGGGTGAAGGCGAGGGTGCGGCCGACTCTGAGGGTGAAGGCGATGGCGA
>JABJJH010000246.1 GCA_018660965.1 Rhodospirillaceae bacterium
CACCCTTTGGGTGATCCATGATCCGCCGCCTTAAGCCCACTTAACATGCTGCAATATAACACATTAATTGTCGTCAGAGGAGTGACTTCTCCCTTTTACTTGGGAAATGCGGGATTAAACCATGCCAATAAGGTACACCCGCTTATGTTGCGATCCAAAAGCCGCGTATTTCATTTAATCATTATGGGGCTCCTGTTCGTCGGGGTCACGGCGACGAACAAGGCCCACGCCCTGCCCTTCGATCCCTTATCGGTCGGGCTTTTCGAAGGCGACCAGTTCCGCCTTGCCTTCGTGACATCCGGAAGCCGGAATGCCCGATCGGCTGATATTGCCGATTATAACGCCTTCGTCCAGTCCCAGGCGGATGCAGGCTCCGTCACAGGAAGTTTGGGTCTCACGTGGAAGGTGATTGGCTCGACGCCGGACGTCGACGCACAGGACAATACCGGAACGAACCCCGTCAGCGAGGTGGGCGTGCCGATATTCACCCTCACTGGCAATCTCATCGCCGATGACAACGCCGACCTATGGGACGGATCCATTCAATCAAGAATCGGCATCACCCAAGACGGAAACCTCAACGTAATTCTTACCTACACAGGAACAAATTTCAACGGATTCGGACTGGGCCGTCAATCACTCGGGGGGGGTGATGACCGCGATGTAATGTCAGGCACGACCCAAACAGGCGAACCAGTTGGCGTCGAATGGATCCAGAATATCACAATTGGAAGAGACCTCTTTGCAGGCTATTATGCGCTCAGCGAAAAGATCACCGTCCCGACAGCGAATTCTGACACGGCAGTTTCAGAGCCCGCCCCGCTGGCCTTGCTCGGCGTTGGGCTCGTGGGGCTCGCTTGTTTGCGGCGGCGGCGCCAAAGGGCTTAAAGCAGCTTTCTGACCCCGTCCAAAGAGAGACCCCCGCGCATCCACCCGTTCCCGCTTATAGGGCCGGGTCGTCTGTGCAATGAACTTATGGATCGTGGATTTGGTCGCCTCGTCAAGGGTCAGCGGTTTCCGTCTAACCGAATTAAATGTCCCTGTCTCAAACCGCCATCAGCATCGCGGCCAGTTCTTCCGGGTGGCTCAACATTGGAAAATGGCCGGAATCGAGTTCCAGATAGGCGCCGTTGAGGCGTTCTGCCGTGCGCCGCTGATGCGCTTCGGACGGGTTGACGCCGCGTGTGCAGTTGATGACCGTGGCGCCCCACGTTTGCGCCCAGAACCCGTCCAGTTCGTCCGGTTCGCCGGATGTTCCCACCGGATGCGGGGTGTAGCGGTCCATCGCCCAGGCGCGTAAATCGGGCGGCAGTTCGGCGAACATGCGGGTTTCCATGTCCTCGCGCGACGGGGCGCGGGTGGACTCGGTGGTCTCGTACACCATGCTGTCGCTTTTGATGACGATGTCGCCGACAACTTCGCCCGGTTGCGGGGCCAGCGCGTCGGCGAACACCAGATGGCCGATGCGGTCGCGCGCCAGCTCGGCGGTTTTCGCCGCCACCAACCCGCCGGAACTGGTGGCGACCAGCACGACATCGGTCAAATCCTGAAGTTCGATAAACCTGGCGACCTCGGTGGCTTGCGAGGTCACGGTGATGCCCGGACGGGCCTGATGCGCGCGCTCGCCGCAGCCGTCCAGGGTCGGCGCATACACTTCGTGTCCGGCGGCGGCCAAAATGCGCACGGTCGGCTTCCAGCACCAACCGCCCATGAACCCGCCATGGATCAAAACGAATGTCGTCATTTTTCTATCCCCCCTTAGCAGCCTATTCGATCACAATCGTTTCCAGCGCCGTGCGTTTGATGGCGTCCCAATCGTAGCGCATGCCCAGCCCCGGCCCGTCCGGCACGGATACGCAACCATCGGAATCAATGCAGTCCAACTGGTCGGAATAACCGCCTTCGTAAATCGGCAAGGACCAGGCGTTGGGGCATTTCGGGTGCACCAGATTGACTTCGTAGTAGTTCGAGTTGCGGCACGCCGCCATCAAATGGCGCATGGCCGGGCCGCAGGAATGCACCTCGACATCCATGCCCAGCCCTTCGGCGGCGGCGGC
>JABJJH010000374.1 GCA_018660965.1 Rhodospirillaceae bacterium
CCGCAAATCGCGATAAACCGGGCGTCCGTCGCGCTCCAGACACGACACGACCTCGACCATGCCGGGCCGCTCCAGAACGCCGCCCGCCGATTTGGGTCGCAGGATGCGGGGCAGGTCATCGACGCCGCACGGTGGAAACAACAAGCCGTCCGACGGCGGCTCCAGATCGCAGGCGTTTGCTATCGCCGCCATTTCCAGCGCCGATTTGGTGCCGTCCAGGAAGGAATTGAACATCTGGCTGTTCATGCCGGCGTCCCTAGCTTCCTCCGGCGTCAATCCGTAATGGCCCCAGACATCGTCCGGCGTCACCGCATTATAGGCGGGCAGGTATTTCGTCCCCTTCCCCGCCGCGACGACGGTGAATCCCGTCGCGCGCGCCCAATCGACCAGTTCGGCGGTCAGCGCCGGTTGGTCGCCATAGGCCATGGAATAGACGATCCCGGCCTTGCGCGCCTTGTCCGCCAGATAGGCGCCCGCCAGCACATCGGCTTCGACATTCACCATGACGATATGCTTGCCGTGTTCAATGGCCAACAAGGCGTGTTCTACGCCCGCCGCCGGGTTGCCAGTCGCCTCCACCACGACTTCAACGTCGTCTCGGGTGAAAAGCGTGCTGGATTCATCGGTGAAATCCACGCTGGCGACCCGCTCGTCGGTCCAGCCCACCTCGCGGCAGGATCGGCGCGCCCGGTCCGGATCCAAATCCGCGATTGCGGCGACTTCGATCCCCTTGCTCGTCGGGACTTGCGCCAGGAACATGGAGCCGAACTTGCCGGCGCCAATCAATCCAACCCTGATGGGGCGGCCGGCGTCGTCCCGCGCGGCGGCGAGATGCGTCAGGTTCATGGCTTGAATCCGTCAGGCTGCGTTCGCCAGCGCGCGCAAGGCGTCGTCCGCGACCGGCTTTATCGGCGTGAAGTCACGGTGCGCGATCCATTCGGGACGCTTGAATTGCGTGATGTGGTTGGACACCGCGCACAGCGTCAAATAAACGATGGTGCGCGGATACGGCGTGATATTCGGCGGGCTGGCGTGGACCAGATTACCGCTGAACATCAAAACCGTGCCCGGTTTGCCCGTCGGCGCGATAATCCCGCCTTCATCCACCAATCGACTGACCATGTCGTTGTCCAGCGTCCACAAGGGATACGATGTCGTTTTCAAATCGTGTCCGGCCTCCAACACGCCACCTTTGTGGCTCTTGGGGATGAACATCAAGGGGCCGTTGATTGGCATGACTTCGTCCAGGAACACCGCGATATTCATCGCGCGCGCTTCCGGCATGCCGTCGTCCCGCGCCCAGGTGCCGTAATCCTGGTGCCATTGCCAGACCTCACCGTCGAACGGCGCCTTCGCATTAACCTTGAACTGGTGCATGTACACCGGTTCATCGAAGAATTGACTGACCGGGTCGATCAGCCGGGGATGGGCGCCCAACACGCCAAACGCATCGTTATAGGTATGGGCGGCGAACGCGGTGCGCGGCGCGCCGGACGATTCGCGCCAGACCTCTTCGCGGTCCTCGGCGTAAATTTTGCCGGCTTCCGCGCGTAGAACGGCGACTTCCGCTTCGGAAAAACAATCCGGCATGACCAGATATCCCAATTCGTCGAAGTCGGCGATCTGTTGCTCGCTAAGGCGCATGATCTCACTCCTGCATTATCCCGGCACAGTATAACGCCGATGACGGCGCGGCGCTGGCGTTTTGTTGGCGCCTTTATTTTTGTTCGCTCGCATGATGTAAAGGAAGAAATCAACGAAGCGACGCTTTTCCCTCACGACAAAAATGGACGACGCCATGACCGTAGACCAGAAACGCCCTCTCCCGCTCGCAGGCGTACGGGTCATCGAATTTTGCCAGACCATCATGGGCCCGACCGCGGGCTTGATCCTGGCCGACCTTGGCGCCGACGTCATCAAGCTGGAACCTGCGCCCGATGGCGACAAAACGCGGCGCCTGAACGGCTTCGCGGCGGGTTTTTTCGGCGCTTTTAATCGCAACAAACGCAGTCTGGCCTTGAACCTGAAAACTGATGAAGGCCGCGCGCTGGCGCATCGTCTGGTGGAATCGGCCGATGCGGTAATCGAAAACTACGCGCCCGGCACCATGGAAAAGCTCGGATGCGGCTACGATGAATTGTCGAAAATCAATCCACGCCTGATTTACTGCTCGCTCAAGGGATTCCTGAGCGGCCCCTACGAAGACCGCCCGGCGTTGGACGAAGTGGTGCAGTACATGGCCGGGTTGGCGTACATGACCGGGCCGCCGGGCCGTCCCTTGCGCGCCGGGTCGTCGGTGATTGACAGCATGGGCGGCATGTTCGCGGTGATCGGCATTCAATCCGCCCTGCGCGACCGGGAATCGACTGGCAAGGGACAGTTCGTGAAAAGCGCGCTCTTTGAATCCACGGGCTTCCTGATGATGCAGCATATGGTGGGCGAAGCCGTCACCGGCGTTGAATCGCCGCCCATGCCGGACCGTCGCGGCGCGTGGGCGGTATACGAAACCTTCGAGACCGCCGACAACGAACGAATCTTCATCGGATTGACCAGCGACAACCACTGGCGACGGTTCTGCGAACAATTCGATCGTCAGGATTTGCTGGAAGACCCCACGTTGAAGACCAACGAAGACCGGGTGTTGGCGCGCGACCGTACCTTGCCAATAGTCGCCGACATCGTGAAGCGGTACACCATCGCGGACATGAGCCGGATCGCGGAGGACATCGAAATTCCCTTCTCCCCCGTCGCCAAGCCGAAGGATTTGTATGACGACCCGCAACTCAACGCGAACGGTCGGATGTTGACGGTGAATCTCAACGACGACGTCACATCCAAAGTGCCGCGATTACCCGTCGAAATCGGCGATCACGACTTCGGACTACGCCTGCAACCGCCAAAGGTCGGCGAGCACAGCCGCGAAATTCTCACCGATATCGGGTTGAGCGACGACGAGATAACCGAGCTCGCGAAGCAGAGCGTGGTTGTCGCCAGTTCTTAAGGTTTTGCGTCGGGACTATTCGGGTTGTTTAGCGTGTCGTAAACCGATTTCAGTTCTTTTTTTATGCCTTTCGTCCCGATCTCCCCCGCGAGCTGATCGATGACATGTCCAATTTCATGCCCGTAGACCAGCGGCAGCTTATCGGCGGCGAGATCCTTGGAAACAGCTACGTCGATTGGTCGGCGCGTTACCAGGTGGATGGCGACACGGCCCACGTCGTTTCCGGGGAGCGTAATCTGCGCAGCTGGTCTGCCAGTTCCTTCCTTTGCAATGGCGTCAAATTCCTTTGGCGAGAGGGCTTCGTCCGTTCCGCCAGCCACCCTTCGGCCCACAATTCGACTTCCGTCTTGGAGGGGACGTCCCTCGATGTCGTGGGTGAGTCGTCCTGTTCCATCCGTTCGCGCTCCCTTGGGGTAATCGGCCTTGAATGGGCGTGCCGGCCGGGCAGGCGCATTATACAACCTTGCGCTTCTGGATTCTAGCAACCGCGCCATCCGGTCTCGCCTTCCTTCACGCCATATGAAACCAATAAAGCATGCTGGGCGGAGATTGACATTAGGCCCCTGTTTCCAGAAATTTTCGCAGCCGCTCTTCTTCCTCGCGCCGCTTTCGCAACGCCAGCGCGGCGGGTAACGGGTCGCCGTTCATATTAAATTGAATGATTTTGTTAACGGACGGGTTCGCGTTGACCGCCGCGCGGATTTTAGCCGCCGTTTTTGGCGCAACCGTTTTCAAATAATTGGGGTTCTCCAAATAGGCGCGGATGGCCTCGGCCATGAATTCTCTTGGCGCGTCCGCGTCCTTGTAACCCTGGGAAGACGGCGTTGCTCTACCGCCCCACGCGGCGGCTTCCGCACTGGAACGGTTGCCATTGTTTAGCGTGTCATAAACCGATTTCAGCTCTTTTTTTATGCCTTTCGTCCCGATCTCCCCCGCGAGCTGATCGATGACATGTCCAATTTCATGCCCATAGACTAACGGCAGCTTGTCGGCGGTGAGATCCTTGGAAACAGCGACGTCGATTGGTCGGCGCGTTACCGGGTGGATGGCGACACGGCCCACGTCGTTTCCGTGGAGCGTAATCTGCGCAGCTGGTCGGCCAGTTCCTTCCTTTGCAATGGCGTCAAATTCCTTTGGCGGGAGGGCTTCGTCCGTTCCGCCAGCCACTCTTCGGCCCACAATTCGACTTCCGTCTTGGAGGGGACGTCCTTCGATGTCGTGGGTGAGTCGTCCTGTTCCATCCGTTCGCGCTCCCTTGGGATAATCGGCCTTGAATGGGCGTGCCGGTCGGGCTGGCGCATTATACAACCTTGCGCTTCTGGACGCTAGGGCCGCCGCCTTTCCGGCCTTGCCCAGCAACGCGCTTCCGACGTTAAGATTCAGGGCCATTTCCCGCGCCAACTCGGGCGCTGGGGCCTTTCGTCCATAATACACATCGGCGGGCGCCTGAATTGCCCGTAGAATATCCACGGCTATTTGCGGCAACGCGATCTCGGCCTTACCGTCCTTCACGCCATACGGCGCCAAGACGCCACGCCTGGTGATGTCGGAATCGAGTAAATCGGTAATCGAACGAGGCGTCGATTGGACCTTGGCGCGTTGAATCCCTTGCTTCAAATGGCTCCGGGCGGCGCCTGTAGTTCTGGAACCGTTGGTAAGGGCCTCAACGGCCTTCACCGCCGTCGTCCGCACGGGCTTCCCAGCCCGCGATTGTTTTGGGGCGGCGTCCTTCGACGCGTTGCTGAATTTCAGGCGTTCCCCCGACAACGTCCGGTTCAGGCGCTTAATTGTCGGGCCATCGGCTTTCATGACGCCATCGACCTTCAAACCCTGTTCTTTCTGAAACGATTTCACGCCCTCGATCATGGCTTGGTCGGGATATGCCGTGAGCCCGAAATCGGGTATCTTCATATGGCCCAGACCGGCCAGCGCTTTTTTGGTTTTAAGGGAATCGTCCAAATCCATGTTGTACGAATTACCAATCGTCTTCTTTAATTTATACGGCGTGTACTCCACGTCTCGCTCCTGTCTGTTCGTTATGGTTTGAAAAATTTGGCGACAGCTTAGCTTCACCAACCATGGGATTTAATTTGTATTATACGCTAATAATCCTATTTTGTCTAACAAAAAGCATGTGGAGGCCGAAGCAAGTGCGTCAATTTGCTTGCGTATTGGCGGGCCATGGTTATATTGCGGCGCAACATAATGGGCCCACCCCGTCGGAATGATCGACGGGGGCTATTTATCGCGCCCCAACCAGACTGAATCGGACATCATGGACCTTCGTAATATCGCGATCATCGCGCACGTCGATCATGGCAAAACATCGCTGATCGACGTTCTGCTGCGTCAAAGCGGCCTGTTTCGGGACAATCAAAAAGTCGCGGAGCGCGCAATGGACTCCAATGATCTGGAGCGCGAACGCGGCATCACGATTCTGGCGAAATGCACCTCGCTGGAGTGGCACGGCCAGCGCATCAATATCGTCGACACCCCCGGCCACGCGGATTTCGGCGGCGAGGTCGAGCGTATCCTCTCCATGGTGGATGGGGTCGTGTTGCTGGTGGACGCGTCGGAAGGCCCGATGCCGCAAACCAAGTTCGTGCTGGGCAAGGCGTTGAAGCTGGGCCTGCGACCCATCGTCTTCATCAACAAGGTGGATAAGCCCGAACAACGCGCGCACGAAGTCCACGACGAGGTCTTCGACCTGTTCACCTCGCTCGATGCGAATGATGACCAGTTGGACTTCCCGACCTTGTTCGGCTCGGCCAAGGAAGGCTGGGCGGCGCTGGAGCCCGAAGGCCCGAAAACCGACATGGCGCCGTTGTTCGATTTGATCTGGAGCCATGTTTCCCCGCCGCAAGCGGACAAGGACGGCCCGTTCGCCATGCTGGCGACGACCCTGGAAAGCAATGCGTTTCTTGGTCGCGTTCTGACCGGCAAAATCACGTCCGGCGTTGTCCGGCCCAATATGACGGTCAAGGCGCTGTCGCGCGACGGCGCGGTGATCGAAGAAAAGCGCATCACCAAACTGTTGGCGTTTCGCGGATTGGAGCGCGTCCCCGTCGAGGAGGCCGAAGCGGGCGATATCGTCGCCATCACCGGGCTGGGCAAGGCCACGGTCGCGGACACCATTTGCGACCCGGCGGTAAGCGAAGCATTTGACTCGCAACCCATCGACCCACCGACGCTGGCGATGACCTTTGCGGTGAACGACTCGCCCTTATCAGGACAAGACGGCGACAAAATCACCTCACGCGTTATTCTGGCGCGCCTGGAGCGGGAATCCGAAGGCAATGTCGCCTTGCGCATCAGCAAGACTCCCGACAGCGACGCCATCGAAGTCGCGGGACGCGGCGAGTTGCAGTTGGCCGTGCTTATCGAAACCATGCGCCGCGAAGGCTTTGAACTTTCCATCAGCCGCCCGCGCGTCCTGTTCAAGACGGACCCGGTATCCGGCCAACAACAGGAGCCGATCGAGGAAGTCGTCATCGATGTCGATGAGGAATATTCCGGCGTCGTCGTCGAAAAACTGGGCGCGCGCAAGGGCGACCTTATCGACATGCGCCAAACTGGCGGCGGCAAGCAACGCATGGTGTTTCACGCCCCGTCGCGAAGCCTGATCGGCTATCATGGCGAATTCATGACCGATACGCGCGGCACCGGCGTGATGAACCGTTTGTTCCATGGATACGCGCCGTATAAGGGCGTTATCGCGGGTCGGCGCAACGGCGTCATTATCAGCCTGGAAAAAGGGTCCTCGGTCGCCTACGCGCTGTGGAATCTGGAAGATCGCGGCATCATTTTCATCGGCGCTGGAGAGCCCGTGTACGGCGGCATGGTGATCGGCGAACACGCCAAGCCGAATGATATCGAGGTCAATCCTCTCAAGGCCAAGCAGTTGACCAACGTGCGCGCGTCGGGAACCGATGAAGCGGTGCGGCTGACCACGCCGGTGCGCATGAATCTGGACAAGGCGATCGCCTACATCTCCGACGATGAACTGGTTGAGGTCACCCCGAAG
>JABJJH010000267.1 GCA_018660965.1 Rhodospirillaceae bacterium
CGCGATGGTCAGCTTGCCTTCGCGCGCCCGACCGCCAAAATCGGCGATGGTCCGTTCGATTTCGGCGAAACTGATTTTGTCGGCGTCACGCAGAACCGGCACGACCAGCCCTTGCGGGGTGCCGACGGCGACGCCGATATCGTAGTAATTTTTATAGATCAGTTGATCGCCGTAAATTTCCGCGTTCACCGCCGGAATTTCCTTCAAGGCCAGGATCGCGGCCTTGATGAAGAACGACAGGAATCCCAGCCGGACGCCGTGTTTCTTTTCGAAGGTGTCGCGGTAATCGGTCCGTAATTGCATCAGCGCGCCCATGTCCACCTCGTTGAAGGTGGTCAGCATGGCGGCGTTGTTTTGCGCCTGTTTCAGGCGCTCGGCGATGCGTTGGCGCAGACGCGACATGCGCACGACTTCCTCGCCGCGCGCGTCCGGGGCGCGTTCCGGCAAGGAACTCGCCGGAACAATAGTCGCTGTGGGTGCGGCGGCGGCTGGTGTTGGCGCGGCTGCTTGTTTGGGCGCCGCGGGCGCTTTCGCCCGTTGTTCCAGATAGGCCAGAACGTCGGCTTTCGTCAGTTGCCCCTTGGCGCCGGTGGCGGGAATTGGCGCGGGGTCGAGTTTGTTGTCATCGACGAGCTTGCGCACCGCCGGGGACAGGGTGACGTTTGCCGGGGATGGGGCCGCCGGGGCTGGTGTCGGCGCTGCTGGTGTGGCGGGCGCTGCCGGTGCGGCGGGCTCGGCGGCTGCGGGTTTAGGGGAGGGCGCTTCGGCAGGCGCGGCGGCGGCGCCTTCCGCGATGGCGCCCAGAATCGCGCCGACTTCGACATTGGTTCCGTCGGCGACCAGTATTTCGGTCAAGACGCCGGCGGTGGGCGCGGGCACTTCGACGGTGACCTTGTCGGTTTCAAGTTCAACCAGCGGCTCGTCGGCGGCAACCGCGTCGCCTACCGATTTCATCCACTTGGAAACGGTGGCCTCGGTTACGGATTCTCCCAGGGTCGGTACTTTTATTTCCGTCGCCATGTCATCCTCAATGTTTGAATTGGATCAAATGAAAAATTATTTTTACGCATTAATAGCCGCTCCGCGTAAACGGTTGCGGCAGCTCATCAATCGCTACATTCAGGGAGCGTTCGATGATTTCGTCCTGTTCCTGCTTGTGGACTTTGGCAAAACCGGTCGCCGGAGACGCCGCCGCCTTGCGGCCAATAAACACAGGCCGTTTGTTGACGCCGTCCAGTTTGTCGAACATGGAAAGCAGGCGCGGGTAGACGAAGAACCAGGAACCCATGTTGGCGGGCTCTTCCTGGGTCCAGACGACCTCGGCATTTGGATAGCGGTTTAACTGCTGATAAAGCGACGTACGCGGCCATGGGTAAAGCTGTTCGACGCGAATAATGGCGACGTCGTCGATCTTGGCCTCGCGCCGGGCTTGCAACAGGTCGTAATAGATTTTACCGCTGCATATCACGACACGGCGGACGTTCTTGTCCAGGGTCAGATTGTCCGTTTCAGGCAACACACGGCGGAAGTGGGTGTCGGGACCCATTTCGCCCATTTTGGAAATCACCAGCTTGTGACGCAGCAACGATTTTGGCGACATCACGATCAGGGGTTTGCGGAAATTGCGCCGCATCTGCCGCCGAAGAGCATGAAAATAGTTGGCCGGCGTGGTGATGTTGACCACCTGCATGTTGTCTTCTGCACATAGCTGCAAATAACGCTCTAATCGGGCCGATGAGTGTTCCGGTCCCTGACCTTCAAAACCGTGGGGCAGCAACATGCAAACGGCGGACATCCTGAGCCATTTCGATTCCCCCGATGCGATGAATTGATCGATGATGACCTGGGCGCCGTTGGCGAAGTCGCCAAACTGGGCTTCCCAAAGCACCAAAGTGTGCGGATCGGCCAGGGAATAGCCGTATTCGAAACCCAGCACGCCCGCTTCTGAAAGTGGACTGTCCATGACTTCGAACTGGGCCTGTTCATCGCGGATTTCGCTCAACGGGAAATAGCGGTTTTCGTCTCGTTGGTCGACCAGGACGCAATGCCTGTGCGAGAACGTGCCGCGACCGCAATCTTGGCCCGACAGACGTACCCCGGTACCTTCGACAAGCAGGGTGCCGAACGCCAGCGCTTCCGCCGTCGCCCAATCGATGCCCTTGCCGTTTTCGATCATCGCCCGTTTGGCGTTTAGCTGACGGACGATCTTTTTGTTCAACTCAAAATCATCGGGAACTTTTGAGATAGCCATTCCGACTTCGTGCAGCAAATGCATGGGGGCCGATGTCTCATCGTCTAGGAATTCCTCTTCGCCGGTCAGTTGCACCAACCCTTTCCATTGACCTTCAAGCCAATCGGCCTTGTTGGGTTTGTAGCCACTGGCCGCTTCGAAATCCGTCTCAAGTTCGCTGTCGAAGGCCTGCATGATTTGCCCGGCCTCGCCTTCGGCCAGGACGCCTTCGCGCTCGAGCTGCTGGGAGTAGATATCCCGGGTTGTCGGATGCTTTTTGATCGCCTTGTACATAATCGGCTGGGTGAACATCGGCTCGTCACCCTCGTTATGGCCATGGCGGCGATAACAGAACATATCGATCACCACGTCGCGATTGAATTCATGACGGAATTCGGCAGCAATTCTGGCGACGTGAACGACCGCTTCCGGATCATCACCGTTAACGTGGAAGATCGGCGCCTGAATACCCTTGGCGATGTCGGACGGATACGGGGACGAGCGCGACTTGGTCGGCGCTGTCGTGAAGCCGATCTGGTTGTTGACGATAAAATGAACCGTACCGCCGGTTCGGTAACCCTTCAATTGCGAAAGATCGAGAGTTTCCGGCACCAGCCCCTGACCGGCAAAGGCTGCGTCGCCATGCATCAGCAGGCCCATGATGGTCTTGCGATCCTCGTCGCCGATTTTTTCTTGCTTGGCGCGAACCTTGCCCAGCACGACCGTATTGACCGCTTCAAGATGCGACGGGTTGGCGGTCAACGAAAGATGAACC
>JABJJH010000242.1 GCA_018660965.1 Rhodospirillaceae bacterium
AGGATGGCGGATCGGAACGAACCGGAACTGCAGCGAATGAAGACCCGCTATCTAAAGCCGTCAGGGGAATCGATGACCTTGGCGGAGGTCGCCCAGCGCCATGGACAGAGTGTCGGTCTGCCGCAATTCATCGGAACGCCGGAATCCATCGTCGACCAGATGGAGACGTTCATGGAACGCGCGGGCGGCGACGGCTTCATGATTACGCCAATCTATTGTCCTGGCGCCATTGAGGAATTCGTTGATCTGGTCGTGCCGGTCCTGCAACGCCGGGGATTGTTCCGCACCGAATATAAAGGGGCAACGGCGCGCGAAATCCTGCGTCAGGACAACTGACCGGCGGCCTGATGAGTCATGGCGCGCTTCAGGTTCACGTCCAGCCTGTCTAGGAATCCGATCGACGTCGTCCATTTCTGATTTTCGCCAACCAGGATCGCCAGGTCCTTGGTCATCGTCCCGGACTCCACCGTTTCAATGCAGACGCGTTCCAGGGTTTCGGCGAAATTGGTGACTTCGGGCGTTTCGTCGAAACGGCCCCGGTAGGACAGGGCGCGGGTCCAGGCGAAGATCGACGCAATTGGGTTGGTCGATGTTTCGACGCCTTTTTGATGTTCTCGGTAATGCCGAGTCACCGTCCCGTGCGCGGCTTCGGCTTCGATGGTTTTGCCGTCGGGGGTCATCAGGACGGACGTCATCAGACCGAGGCTGCCGAACCCCTGCGCCACGGTGTCGGATTGCACGTCACCGTCGTAATTCTTACAGGCCCAGACATATTTTCCCGACCATTTCAGGCAGGACGCGACCATATCGTCGATCAGCCGATGCTGGTAGATCAACCCTTTCGCCTCGAAGCGTTCCTTGAATTCCGCATCGAAAATTTCCTGGAAAATGTCCTTGAAGCGCCCATCATAGCTTTTCAGGATGGTGTTCTTGGTCGACAGGAACACCGGCCAGCCCAGGTCGAGGCCATACAGGAAGCAGGACCGGGCGAAGCCGCGAATGGACTCGTCCAGATTATACATCGACATCGCGACGCCGGCGCCGGGGAAGTCGAAGACTTCGCGTTCAATCGGCTCGCCGCCGTCCTCGGGTTCAAACCGGATGGTCAATTTTCCCTTGCCGGGGATCAGAAAATCCGTCGCCTTGTACTGATCGCCATAGGCGTGGCGGCCAATCGCGATCGGGTCGGTCCAACCGGGAACCAGACGTGGCACGTTTTGGCAAATAATCGGCATGCGGAAGATGGTGCCGCCCAGAATATTACGGATGGTGCCGTTCGGCGACCGGTACATTTCGTGTAGGCCGAATTCCTCGACGCGGGCTTCGTCGGGTGTAATCGTGGCGCATTTCACGCCGACGCCGTGTTCCTTGATCGCATTGGCGCTGTCGATGGTGACCTGGTCGCGCGTCGCGTCGCGGTTTTCCATGCCCAGATCGAAATAAATCAGGTCGATGTCGAGATAGGGCAGGATCAACTTGTCCTTGATGAACCGCCACAGGATGCGGGTCATTTCGTCGCCGTCAAGTTCGACGACTGGGTTGACCACTTTTATTTTTTGCATTGGGTCGTTCCAACGATATTGAGAATTATAAGGGTAAATCGGAATCACGAATGGCGGCCCAACGGCTGCCGGCATTTTTTCTATATCACGAAGGGTTTTCGATATCGTTAAGATAAAGCGAATTCAACGGCGGCTGGGCGCTGTAAACTGGAATTCGCGTTCGCCAATAAAAAGGGGCCAGCGGCGTTTCAACCGCTGGCCCCTTGGTTGTAGGTCTTACGCCCCCCAGGGGGTGATGGCTTCTTTGAGCGCCTTGTAGCCTTCGAGAAAGCCAGGGCGTTTGCCCGCATAGATTTCGTCGAATTTCGCCAATGCCGCGTCCAGCCAGTCGCGAAGCGCCGCGTTGTCCGGGTTGGCGTCGATATAGGCGTCGCGGATCAGGACGAAGTGGATGCGCGGGTCATAGGGGCTTTTGGTGCCGCCCATGGATTCGTCGCCGTCGAGAAGGCGCAGCAGCATGGCGTCGGCGGAGCCCAGCGTCTGCTCGTGGATGGGCGGGCCTTCCATGCGGTACATGACCGATGTCATGTCACGGCCATTGCCCGTCGTGTAACCCATGTCGTTCCACATTTTGGTGTCCATTTTGGCGTTGGCGCCGACATGATCGATCACCAATTGTCCGAACCGGCGAAGGGGGTCGGAAACATCGGCCAGAAGATCGGTCAGGCGGTCGCCGTCCAGGTCGGTGGCGAGGATGATGTTGTCCTGCTTTTCGATCAAATCCCAGAGCATCAATCCGTAATTGGTGTCGGAGATATGTTGCTCGACCTGGCCGCTCCATGACTCCATGCCGGCTTTAAAATCGCTCGGCAGCAAGGCGATGATGCGGTCCACCAATTCGCGGTGTTCTTCGTAACCGTCCACGGCCCATTTCCGGCCAACCGTGAATTTCGTGCCCTGCAGCATCCACGACAGCAGACCGGCGTTGATGCCGTCTTCCATCGCCTGCGTCGGCTTGTACGCGACGCGGCCCAGGCGACCGGTCTCGTTCACCATTTTCAGGAATAACCGGCAGGCGTAGGCCATCTGGACGCCCGGCGTGTTCATTTCCGAATGGACGATGCCGGTTTTGGCGTCGACGGAGAATTTCGCCTTGTCCTGGGAATAGGGCAGGCAGGGCATGCACCGGACCACCGTGGTGCGTCCGTAGGGCCGGACGTTGCAAAATACGCCCGCCTGGGTGCGCAGGGGCGCATTGCCCGATTTGCCCATGACGACGACCTTGCCGCCTTTTCCATCGTTGACGTAGGCGTCGCCAGCCGTCGACCACTTGATCGATGTGCAAGGCATATTGCCGAACCAGCTTAACGGCTCCAGCTTCTCATCATGGCGAATTTGCGACCACATCGGCACAGCGTAATAGGGCAGGCCAAGAACATCGACCGCCGCGATGGTGCCCAACAGGGCGTAGGCGTCGGTCAGGGAATGGGCGACCGGATTGATCGATCCGTCATGGTTTCCGCCTTGCCAGATTACGGCGTTGGGATAACCTTCCGGGCGAGTGTCCGTGGGTTCGAAAAGGCCCGAAAGAAGCCCTAGCAGGTCGCCGCCATCGGCTTCCGTCCGTGCGATGTTCATAAGGTCTAGCATGTCATGTCTTCCTGTTGGTTGAGTAAGCCGCGTACCTGAAAATGATGTGGCGGGGGACGTTAACGAAGCGCCGTGGCTCGTAAACCGTGGCCTAGCCTGTATTGCGCAGGCACAATACCATCCCGGAATTACGGTGCAAGGAAGGCGTTTAAAAATTTAACGGGCAAGAGATTAAACCCGATCTGAATCGAGCGGAACAGCGGCGGTGGGGCTGCGTTCAATCGCGGGCAAGACATCAGCGACGCAATCAACGACGTCATACAGGCGGCGATGTTCCGCCCGAACATAGTTTTCCGCGATCTGGCTATCGATCAGGTCAAGCAATGGCGACCAGAATTCGTCGATATTTACAAAGATGACGGGCTTGTCATGCAAGCGGAGCTGGCGCCAGGTCAGAATTTCGAAGGTTTCGTCGAGGGTTCCCAGCCCGCCGGGCAGAATGACGAAGGCGTCCGATAATTCAACCATTCGCCGTTTTCGCTCGTGCATGGTCTCTGTCACGATCAGTTCGGTGCAGCCCCCGTGCCCGACTTCCATATCCTTCAAAAACTGCGGAATGATCCCGATCACCTCGCCGTTGTGTTGAAGCGCCGCGTCCGCGGTAATACCCATCAACCCGACGTGACCGCCGCCGTAAACCAGACGAATCCCTCTTTTGGCCAGGGTCCCGCCAAGGTCTTGCGCCGCCGTTTGATGGCTGTCGCGTCCCCGGTCGGATGATCCGCAATAGACGCACACGGATTTAGGCGTTGGCATGGCGAGGTTTCCTTGCTGTCGTTTCCCCGTGCATATCGCGTCGGGCTATGTTTTGCCAAGGAATTGCGTTCACGCAACTATGAATTCCGTTCTTCCGGTTTGATTGTTACCATCAGCACATGCAGGATTCGAACGCAGTATTTTTGAATGGGATATGCGCGTTGCTCATGGCGACTTTGTCGTGGGCGACGCCGGGAGTCGCCGCGCCAAGTTTAATCGAACAGGGCGAATATATCTTTAACGCGGCGGGATGCGCTGGCTGTCATACGGCGGTGAAGCCGAAAGGGGCGCCGCTGGCGGGGGGGCGTGAACTGAAGACGCCGTTTGGCGTGTTTGTTACACCGAATATTTCACCGGATCGCGAAACGGGAATCGGTGGATGGAGCAAAGCGGATTTCGTCCGCGCCATGCGCGAAGGCCGTTCGCCGGACGGCGCCTATTATTTTCCGGCCTTTCCCTTTGCGTCCTACGCGGGGATGACAAACGATGATCTGGCGGCGTTGTGGGCCTATCTTCAAACCCGACCGGCGCAGGTGCGAGCGAATCGGGCGCATGAAATTGCGTTTCCGTTCAATCAAAGGCGGCTGCTGTTTTTCTGGCGGCTGCTGTATTTTGACGGAACGACCTTCGCCCCCGACCCGGAAAAGTCGGACCTCTGGAACCGCGGCGCCTATTTAGTTCGATCCATTGGTCACTGCGGGGAATGTCATACGCCGCGAACCCTACTAGGGGGAATGCGGCTGGATCGGGAATTCGCCGGCGCCGCGAAAGGACCCGAAGGTAAACGCGTCCCCAACATCACACCGCATAAACCCAAGGGAATCGGGGCCTGGAGCCCGCAGGACATTGTCTCCTTCCTGTCGGATGGGGTCTTGCCCGATGGCGATTTCGTGGGCGGCGCCATGACGGAAGTCGTTGATAATTCCACCAGCCGCATGACCAAGGGTGATTTGCGGGCCATTGCGGAATTTTTGTCGTCGGTCCCGAAACACGCTGGACCCTGACGACGTTGTCCGCATAGTGGCGCTAGACTGCAGACCGTGCATCCAGGCGGTTTGGCGAAGGCCGCCTTCGCGTGTATGGTGGCGTCCGATAAAGCGCCGATTTCCGGCGTAGAGTTTTATTGGAATCGGAGAATCGTGAACCGATTTACATTAATTGGGTTGCTCGGCGTTTTCGTGATTGCGGCTGCGATTGGCTTAAATTATGCGTTTTACGTCGATGTGGACCGTCCATCCGGCGATTCCGTATCCGCGTCCCCTGACGGCGACGCCGACCGCCGGTATCTTTCCAAACGCAAAGGCGGCATTCCCGTACCGACGCCACCGCCCGTGGCCGCGTACCGTCCCGGTGACCCAAAGCGCATGGACGCGCCCACGGAACCGGCGCCCAACAAATCAGGGGCGGCGGTGGCGAAACCAATCGCACCGGAATTCGACGTTGTGCGCATCAACCCCCGTGGCGACACAGTGATCGCAGGGCGCGCGGCGCCGGGCGCGGAGGTGCGGATTTTCGATGGTGATAAACTCGCTGGCAGCGTCATCGCGGATAAGCGCGGCGAATGGGTCTACCTGCCGACTGAACCGCTGCGCCCCGGCAACCGCGAATTGCGTTTATTGGCGAAAAACCCTGGCGGCGCCGAAGTGGCGTCGGAATCGAACGTCGTTTTAGCGGTTCCGGATCATGCCGAAACCGGTGGCAGCGCCCAATCTTTGGCGGTTCTGGTTCCGAACAAGCAGACGGGCGGCAGCCGCGTGTTGCAAGCGCCGGTTGGCTCCAAGGGCTTGAAAAAGGGCGACCTTGTCGTCGGCGTCGTGGATTATGACGATGCGGGCAATGTCGGAATAGCCGGAAAGGGGCGACCGGGCACCACGATCCATCTCTACATTGGCGACAATCCCGTGGGAAGCGTCATCGTGAGCCCCAATGGCGAATGGCGGTTGCCAGCGCTCACCCGGAAAATAAAACCTGGCATTTATACGCTGCGCGCGGATGAAATTATGGATGGGGTCGTCGTGTCCCGGGTTGAAACGCCGTTTGCGCGCGCCGAACCGGAAAAAGCGTCCGCCGGATCAAATTCGTCTGCGGCAAATCTGCGGATTGTTGTGCAACCGGGCAACAGTTTGTGGCGCATCGCCCGGCGATCCTTGGGGGAGGGTACGCGCTACACGATTATCTATGAGGCCAACAAGGGTCGTATTCGCGACCCAAACCTTATATATCCGGGTCAGGTGTTCGACGTGCCGAAAAGCAATTAGCTGCCAGTGTTTGAAGCTGGGCGCACGTCACCACGTTTTGCTTCGCATCGATTTCTGTTAATTTGTGAATGTCACGGCGTATGTCCGAATGATGTTTTGAGGTTTCCATGAGTATACGCGACACATTGCGCCCGGTAATGACGCCCATCAATCGTGAAGGATGGCGGTTCATTGCGATCTTCGCGGTTGTGACGGTTTTGGCCGGTTGGTTCTGGGCGCCGTTGTGGATTCCCGGTGTGGTCTTGACGATCTGGTGCGCCTATTTTTTTCGCGATCCCGCACGGGTGACGCCTGTGCGTCCTGGTCTTGTCGTGAGTCCCGCCGACGGCGTGGTGCAAATGATCGAAGCCGCGCGTCCGCCGCTGGAATTAGAGATGGGAGAACGGCCGTTAACCCGCGTGAGCGTTTTCATGAACGTCTTCAATGTGCATGTGAATCGTATTCCGGTTGACGGTGAAATTTCGGGATTATCGTATCGGCCTGGAAAATTTCTGAACGCGTCGCTCGACAAGGCGAGTGAACTTAACGAACGCCAGGCGGTGCGCCTTACGACGAGCGATGGCCACGAAATCGCGTTCGTGCAAATTGCGGGGTTGGTGGCGCGACGCATCGTGTGCAACCTTGTTTTGGGGCAGACGGCGCGGTCCGGCGAGCGGTTTGGCATGATCCGCTTCGGTAGCCGGGTGGATGTGTATCTGCCGGAAGGTGTCTCCCCCATGGTCTGTGTCGGGCAGATCGCTATTGCAGGCGAAACCGTGTTGGCGGATTTTAAGAGCTCGTCTAAGTCCATGAACGGGGAGAGCCGCTGATGTTGCGCCACCGCACAAGGCGCAGTCGGCGCCGGACGCCGCGGTTGAAGGGGTTGTCTATCAATCGGCTTATCCCCAACATCGTCACCGTGTCGGCGACCTGCGCGGGTCTGACATCTATTCGCTACGCCGTTGACGAAAAATGGAAATACGCCGTGATCGCGCTAATTCTGGCCGCGGTTCTGGATGCGCTTGACGGTCGGATGGCGCGGATGTTGAAGGCGGAAAGCGACTTCGGCGCGCAACTGGATTCGCTGTCCGACTTCGTCAGCTTTGGCGTGGCGCCGGCCTTTGTCATGTACTTCTGGTCGTTGCAGGCCGCCGGTGGTTTGGGTTGGGGCGTCGCGCTGTTTTTCATCGTGTGCTGCGGCCTTCGTCTGGCCCGCTTCAACAGCATGATCGGCAAACTGCCGCCTTACGCCTATAATTATTTCACCGGCGTGCCGGCGCCGGCGGGCGCGTTGCTAAGCCTGCTGCCCATGGTGGTCGGGTTTAGCGGTGGCGCTGACATCCTCGTTCAACCCGTTGTCGTCGGTCCCTGGCTGCTTCTGATCGCCGTCTTGATGGTTGCTCCGATCCCGACCTATTCCTTCAAGCGTTTCAAGGTGCCGCCACTCTATGTCGTCCCGGTTCTGGTCATTGTCGGGGTGCTCATGGCGGGGCTGGCGGGATACCCGTGGAAGACCCTGACAGTATGCGCCTTAATCTACTTCATCCTGATCCCGTTTTCGGTGCGCTCGTTCCTGCGCCTGAAACGGGAAGCAGAGCGGCTGCACGGCGAAGAAAACGAACCTGAGCCGGACGATCCGCAGGACGAAGCGGCGCAAAAGGGCGAAACCGGCTAGTGTCCTGATCGAGAAATTCATATCCTTGAATTTCTCGTGAATCAGCACACCAACTTATTGAAACTAGTGTGATTCAGATCCTGCATTTCGTCCCATATAATGGGACGAACTTCAGAACCATCACACTAGTCATCCAAATCGTAACCGGCGTCGCGCAATTCGGCTTCGTCGAACCCGAGGTTGTCGATCAGGATTTCCTTGTTATGCGCCCCCAGGCGCGGTCCGGCGCTGCGGATACGGCCCGGCGTTTCGGAAAATTTCCCGACCACGTTCTGCATTCGGATGGGACCGCCCAGTTCTTCGTCCTCGACCGCGACAATGTTTTCGCGCGCCGCGTAATGCGGGTCTTCGAAAATGTCGGCGATGGAGTGACAGGGCGCGGCCGTCGCATCATGTTTTTCGAAAAGCGCGAGCAATGTATCCCGGTCGAACAACGCGATAGCGTCCTGCAAGGCGCCGTCCAGGGCCACGGCGTTTTGAATGCGCAGGCGATTGTCCAAAAAGCGCGGGTCGGAAGGAAGGTCCGGTACTTCCAACGCCACGCACATCCGCTCGAATGTCGATTGCGCGCTGCCTGAAATCGCCACCCACTTTTCGTCCTTGGTCTTGTAGGTGTTTCGGGGCGCGGTGAAGGGCAGGCGGCTGCCGTTGCGTTCCTGCACAATGCCGAGTTGATCATAATCCACGACCTGCGGCCCCATAAGCGTGAACAAGGGCTCGTAGAGCGCCAGGTCGATCACTTGCCCCTTACCGTTGTTCCGGTCGCGCGCCATCAACCCGGTCAGCGCGAGATAGGCGCCCATGAGCCCTGTGGAATCGTCGGCCAGACCGTAGGACGGAAGCAGCGGCGGGCTGTCCGCATTGCCGGATATATAGGCGCTGCCGGAAAACCCTTCCGCCAGGGTGCCAAATCCCGGACGGTGGCTATGGGGTCCTGTTTGCCCGAAGCCGGTGATGCGCAACATGACGAGTTTGGGATTGATGGCGCTTAGGGTGTCGTAACCCAGGCCCCATTTTTCCAACGTGCCCTTGCGGTAATTTTCGATGACGATGTCGGCGTCCTTAATCAGGCGCTTCACGATTTCTACACCCAAGGGGGTGCGCAGATCGGCCGTCACGGATCGCTTGTTCCGATTGATCAGCTTGTACATCAAGCCGACCCCGTCCTTGTTGTTGCCCCATTTCCGGACTTCATCGCCGGTTCCCGGCCGCTCCACCTTGATGACCTCCGCGCCGAAATCGCCCAGGAACATCGACGACATGGGGCCGGCCAGAAAATTCGCGATATCGACGACCTTCACGCCCGACAACGGCATGATTCCGGCGGTGGGACTGTCTTCGGAATCGGTGTCATGCTGGGTCATTTTGGCGGCCTTTGCGAGGCTGGGGGTAAATCTAATCGAAACACGCATTGATCTGGATCAATGTCGTGGTGAGGGTCCTTGTTTAGCGTCGAAGCCATGTATTTTCTAATTAAAAATGGAGCGAGCCGATGACGGGTGGCGAAATGGCGTATTTGACGTTGGTGAGCGGGGCTGCGCTGGCCTTCATGGCGATGCTGGCCTACGTATCGAACGAATCCTGACGTAGCGAACTGGCCTCGCGCGGCGGAGGCGGCTACACTTGCGGCGGTAAAGGAAACGCAACCGCCGGGAGGTGAGCCGTGTCGCATCTGTCTGGAAATCGTCTGTCCGCCAATCATCCGCCCCTGCATCGCGGTCCTGTTGGCGGCCCCGGAGTCTGGTATGGCCCGGACGTGGTGGGGTCGTCCGACTGGGTGTATCGATTGTCGGACGCTGAACAAGGCGAATTGGTCGACGCCATGCGCGCGGCGCGCCGCTGCCGCGACGACATCGCCGATATAACCAAAGCCGATTTTTCGTTGCCCAATCTGGGCGGTCGTCTTGAAGACCTTCGCCGTGAAGTCATTCGCGGTCGCGGGTTTGTCCTGATGCGGAACTTTCCGCTGGCCGAGTTCGACTTCGCCGAAATCGCTACGATGTATTGGGGATTGGGAACCCATTTTGGCAGCGCCCGGTCGCAAAATACGCGCGGCCACCTGTTGGGTCATGTCGTTGATCTGGGTGACGCCTTCGAAAACAAAAGCCAGCGCGGCTATCTGACCAACCGGCACCTGATGTATCACAGCGATTCCGTCGATATCGTGTCGTTGTTGTGCTTGCGTAAATCGAAGTCGGGCGGACTGAGCTCCATCGTCAGTTCCTATACTATTCATGATGAAATGTGGAAACGCCGTCCGGATTTGGCCGCCGCGCTTTATGGGCCCGTCGGTCGTGATCGCCGCGACGAAGTGCCTGACGGCAAGGGGCCTTGGTACGAATTGCCGGTGTTCAACTATCTCGATGGTCGGCTCGCCATCAATTACCTGCGCCAGCACATCGAAACCACCAAGCGACACGCGGACGCGCCGCCGATGAGCGCGACTGTCGCCGAGGCG
The DNA here is from genome assembly GCA_018660965.1 of Rhodospirillaceae bacterium. Lineage (GTDB taxonomy): Bacteria > Pseudomonadota > Alphaproteobacteria > UBA8366 > JABJJH01. The sequence continues at coordinate 10,279 of JABJJH010000242.1, forward strand.
CTGGAATTCCTTCTGGAACTTGCCAACGATCCGGCGCTTTATCTCCAGATGTCGTTCGAACCGGGCGATATCCAGATCGTTCATAACCATCAGATTCTGCACAACCGCACGGCGTACGAAGACTGGCCGGAGGCTGAACGTCGCCGATACCTGTTGCGGTTGTGGTTGTCGCCGCCGGACGGCATCGCACTGCCGGACGCGTTCGCCGAACGCTATGGCGCTATTACGCCCGGCGACCGGGGTGGCGTGGTTGTTCCCGGAACCAAGCTGCAGGCGCCTCTCGAAGCCATGTAACTCGATAAAAAACATCTACAATACTTGGTTTTTACGGTTCTGTTTGGGGTTTGGCGGCGGCGTATCCGAAGGATGCGCTTTTGTTTGAAGTTTGGTCAAAGCATCAATGCCTGCATTTCGCCGTTCCGCAGCGTGGGGGGTGTTGTTTATTGAACAATGTTAATCCCTCCCCCCATTTACAGTTAACATGGCGTAGCATCCGTTAACATTCCGGGTTGGTTATCGATTCACTTGTTTCGAGACGAATAAAGGAATATAGTCATAAATTAGATTTATTCAAGGGTTTTCGAACGCATGTATTTTATGTGAGTATCCGACCATGACAAACGGGTATGAATTGACGGATCTGGGGACGGACGCGGCGCTGCTGAACGGGTATTGGGAAGCCCAACGCGGGGACCGCGCCATGCCCCGGCGCGCAGATGTCGATGTTCTTGATTTGCCGGCGAAGCTGTGGCCGCGCTTTATATTGCTGGGCGTTTCTTACGAACCGTTGCGGTTGTATTATCGCGTCGTTGGAACGGCTGTCGCGGAAATGGTCGGCGTGGATTGGACCGGTCGCTACCTTGACGAATTGACCGTGGCGACACCTTCGGTCGGCGTGCAGAATATGGAGACCATCGAGCAGCGCAAGCCAACCAGACATGTTTTCAATTTTTGCCGCGCCGATCCCGAAATCGATGAAATTCGGGAGTTACGCTTCGAACGGGTCCTGTTCCCGCTGTCCGATGACGGCGCGCGCGTCACACACCTCTTCGGCGCAGTTTTCCCCCGGATCGCCATGGAACGGATTGAAGGATCGTGAGCGCATGGCCATGGGGCGCCTTTCCACGATGGCATGACGGAGAATTGACGACGTTATACAATAAAAGGAGCGGGCGTGATGGGTGTCGTTGGTATCGAAGAAATTTTTCTTAAAGTCGCGGACATGGACAAGGCGCTGGATTTCTATCATGGAATTCTGGGTATTCCGTTGGACAAACAGGATGGGGAACGAACCTATCTGCAGATGGAGCGTGGCCATCTTGTCCTGCAAATGGAAAACAATACGGGACGCCATCAGGGTGGTGGGCCGCTTCACTTCGCCTTGACCGTGACGGAAGAATCCTTCGACGAAATTATGGGTAAATTTGTGGGAAACCGGTATTTCACCCGCGGACCCTACGGGGAACGCGGTGTGGGCCGGGCGCTTTTCATGATGGATCCGGACGGCAATGAAACCGAAATTAACACCCGGTATCTATATGGCATTCCCAAGCGCACCAGTTAGGTGGGGCCATCCGCAGTCTTCTCAGCTCCTTTATTTTCGCTTTCTTTATTTTTGGGTGGCGATCCGGTGTTCGCGCCAGACGATGTAGCTAACGCTGGCGATCACGATGGCGCCGCCAATCCAGACATAGGCGTCCGGCGTTTCGCTGAACAACCAGATACCCACAATCGTCGCCCAAACCAAACGGAAAAAGTCAAAGGGCGTCACCACATGGGTGGGCGCGCGTTTCAACGCTTCCGCCATGAAGACGTGCCCAAGCGCCCCGGTTATCCCAATCGCGACGAGCCACGCATATTGCGTCGCCGTGGGCCAGGTCCAATCGAACAAGGCCGCGACCAGCGTGATCGGCGTCATCAATAGATACATATAGGCGGTGATCGTAATACTCGTGTCGGTCCGGCTTAACACCTTGATGACGATGATCGCCGCCGCCCATGCGAGCGCGGAGCCAAGGACGAACAGCTCGCCATGGCCAATCGCCGCCGCGTCGGGGCGCAGGATAATCAGTGTGCCGACGAAGCCCGCCAGAATCGCCGACCATCGTCTGACGCTGACCCGTTCGCCCAAAACGACAATGCCAATCAAGATAGCGAAGATCGGCGTCGTGAAATGCAACGCCGTGACCGTCGCCAACGGCACGATGGCCAGGCCCAGGAAGAACCCAAACGCCGAAATTGTTTGAAAAAACGCCCGTATGACGTGGAGGCCCAGGCGTTCGGTGCGAAAAATGGTCAACCCCGAGCGCAACATCCAGGGCATGAAAAACAACAGTGCGGCGACGGTGCGGAAGAATACGATTTCCAGGACCGACAAGTCCGCCGCCAACAGCTTCGCCATGGAATGTTGCACGATCATGGTCACCGTCGCGGCGACCATCAGGCCAATCCCGATCAGGCTGCCGGACAGGCGCGGAGTTCTAGGAGACAAGGGCATGTTAATCCAACCTTAGCGCCCACCCTAACCCGTAAATGACCGGAGGTCACAATGTAGTACGACGCCTGATGGTAGGGCCCATGCGTCGCGATGTTCCAAAGACTAGGGAATGGTGGTATGTCGCCGTCCCGCATCTATTGCTGGGATGACTGGACATCTAATAATCGAACTGCTCTTGTATCATCGTGACGTTGGTATCAGGACGTTTGATAATAATTGACGCCATAGGCATAACGAAAGTATGGACGGTCGACCTAAGAGCGTGACGCAGCAGTGTGGTGACGATTATCTGCGCCGGGATTACTATACGCTCAACGCCATGGTTGAAATGGAGGATGCTAACAGTCCGGTTACGAAGGTGCACGAGTACTGGTTGGACCTGAAAAACGGAGCTGCAATTGCCCCTAAAGCGGACGCTTTCATGTCCAGCAAATTGTGGGAAATGAAAATTCCGGATAGAGTGACGATTATCGATTGCTCGGCGGAGAACCCGCTCGATTTTAAATTTGCGCGCCATGCTTATGACGTCTCGGATAATGATTGGATTTTTGGAGGCCGTATAACCGGAAAATCCATCAGCAGAATACCGAGCTCAACGCTTTTGGGTGCGCTTGAAGGCGATTATTTATTCGCCAAGTCTTTTCCGGACAGTGCGATGCTTCGCTATACCGGTATCAGACAACAAATTAACGGAGTGCATCGCGACTTTACGCGACTTCTTCTGCCTTTCACCGGAGTGAATAATGACGTTTCCATGCTCGTCGCGGTGACCCGGCTGCGAAATCCAACCGTTATCGACAATAATATGGGGCCCCATTCCAAAAACTAGGATGATTGCGTTCACGGCGGAACTCCACAACACGATTTCCACGATAACGAACCCGAATGTTAGACAGTCCACTAAAGACGTCGTCAGAGTATTGGATAAAGGTTCGTACTTTCGGAGAAATGTTGGTCATCCAACTTTGTGCAAGGCGCGACCGCATGAAGCCGTCGTCTAGCCCTTGACGATGCTAATCCCAACGCGCTGCTAGTCGTAGACTGAGGGCGGGACATTTGAGACTCCGTGTGGCGCATGCAGCGATTGCACGGAAAGATTATATGATTGTTTGGCGCCAAGACGTTGTATGGCGTGGCTGGGGGACCTGGATTCGAACCAGGACTAAGCGGGTCAGAGCCGCTCGTTCTACCGTTAAACTATCCCCCAATCGCGGCTGTAGGCCGATTGGGCGGCCTAAGTATCACATCGATTTGCGAATGTGTAGCGGAGAATTCGCGGGCCCCGCGTGGATTCCAGGGCGACGCGGTGTTGTGTGGCGGGCGGATAGGCGTAAACTTAACATTAAGTGAATATAAGGTAGCCTACGTCAGAGGCGCCATAAATAACAACGATACGGGGACATGGCCGATGACGGCGTATGTCAGACCGCGATGGGACCGTAGACGACCGGCGCAGCGCACCAGCGAAGGCCGCTGGGCGCATACCTACGCCGCGATTGATCTGGGCACCAACAATTGCCGCCTTCTGGTCGCGCGTCCGACCCGTTCGGGATTCCGCGTCATTGATGCGTTTTCACGCATCGTCCGGTTGGGCGAAGGGTTGAGCGAGTCCGGGCGGCTGGGTGAGGACGCCATGGATCGCACCATCGAGGCGTTGAAAATCTGTGCGGACAAGATGCGCCGACGCGGCGTGGACCGGCGCCGCAACGTGGCGACGGACGCCTGCCGCAGGGCCGATAATGGCGCGGCGTTCCTGGAACGCGTCGTCGCGGAAACCGGTTTGATGCTGGAGACCATCTCGGCGGAAGAGGAAGCGGGACTGGCGCTGAAGGGCTGCCTGCCGTTGATCGACCAGGGCGCCCCGCATGCGTTGGTGTTCGACATCGGCGGCGGCAGCACCGAAGTAATGCTGATGGATACGCGCAACGGTGGGTCCGACATGACCGGATGGGTGTCCCTGCCGTTCGGCGTGGTGAATTTGAGCGAGCGTTACGGCGGCGGGACGCTGCCCGTATCGGTCTATGATTCCATGGTGGCGGAGGTGGACCAATATCTATCGCCATTTTGCGAACGCCATGGGGTTTCGGCGCTGGTTGACCGGGGCGAAGCGCAACTATTGGGCACATCGGGCACGGTGACCACGCTAACCGGTGTGCATTTGGATTTGCGG
>JABJJH010000239.1 GCA_018660965.1 Rhodospirillaceae bacterium
AAGCTGTCGAGACCAGAAATCGCGCTCAGTTCCTGGGTCAGGTGCCCAAACAACAGCGAAAGTCGTACAGGCGGCTTGCTCGGGGCACAAAACATCGACAACATGCAAGAAAGGGCATTCTACTTGGGGAATGTCGGTTTATGTTGTTTTCCACGTACAGAATCGGTCGATGGGTATCAATCGTCCGCGCGGCGCCCAGAAGAATATCCCGCTCCATGCCTTCCGCATCGACCTTTATCAGGTCGCAATGTTTCAGATCCAAAGAATCAAGCGGGACAACCTCCACCCGGATTTCTTCGCCTGTCGCCGCCACGGGCAGGTACTTGCCGATGTCCTGAAGACGGAAGGAAAAGGCGCCGAAATTTCCATCCCTTTCATAATCCAGGCGCGGCGCGGTCAGGAACCCAGCGGCGGTGCCGGCGGCGGCGTTTAACGCCGATACATTTTGACGGTCGTTGAGGTTGATGTTTTCGCGCAGCAATTCGTAGATGTTCGGTTGGGCTTCGATGGCGACGACGGACCCATGCTCGCCAACGCATTTCGAAAAGAATATCGTGTGGGTTCCGATATTGGCGCCGACGTCGATGACGGTTTGGCCACTTTCGATAAATGTTCCAAGCAGCATCAACTCATGTTCGGCGAATTCCCCATATCGCTGCAGGGACGCGGCGATAACGGTGTCATGCGGATTGACCCGGAACCGCCCATGCTTGCCCTCTACCACCATAATTGTCCGCCATTCCTGAAAGTGTTCACACCAAACGCACCGGACTTATTCTCTACCACTCGTGCGCCCCGTCATGTTAGGGGAAATCCTGTTTTAATGGCTTGTGTCTTTGCATATATTGCGCAAATGCATTTTCATTTTTGCCTGGCGACGTTACCGGCGATGTTTCGGGAATCCGTGCAGGATTTCGTCACGCTGTTAGCGTCCGGTCTCAATGACTGTGGGTGTCAGGTCACGATAGATGATTCGCAGGTGATCTATGGCGGGAAAGCGATCAATCTGTTCATCGAACATTTCGAAGGCGATGCCGTTGGGGACCTGATCGCGACCAAACGCCAAAAGGGACGCGACTTTCCCTTCGGGATACTTTTTTGTGAAAATTTGAACGATACGGAAGTCATGTCGGGTGAGTTCGCCTGGCGGAGCGATGGTTTTCGCCGTGTGGCGGAAGTTTCGAATTTTGTCTGGCACTTGATGCCCCGCACCGAACAACGGACCGACATCGTCGATCCTGAAAAATGCAGCTTATTGAGCCTAGGGTACAGCGCGAGGTTCAAGAATATACCGCTGCAGCCGGAGCGCGACATCGATTTTTATCTGCCCGGACTCGCCTATCCCCGACGCAGACCGATTTTACAAAAATTGAGCGATTTGGGATATAATGTTCGTTCCAGCGACCTTAAAACGCCCGCCTATATTTTCCGGTCCCTCATGGGTCGATCCAAGGCGATCCTGGAAATTGGCCGATTTGACAACACTAGCACCCCGTCAACCGTGCGAATTTGCATCGGGGCGACGAACTCAATTCCGGTGCTGGCTGAAAATTTCAAAGGTCCTGATTTCGATTATATGTACGACTATACAATAGCCGTCGATTTCGACTCTTATGTGGGTCGCTGCGTCGATTTAATGGAGCGCGAAGACCCAATTGCGACAGGCAAGGCGTTACACGATAAATTCGCGGCCGAACGACCGTTCAAAGCGATCCTGGACGCGTTACTGGCCGAAAAACGGTTTGATCCGTTCCGCGACTAGTGTGATGGTTCTGAAGTTCGTCCCATTATATGGGACAAAATGCAGGACCTGAATCACACTAGTTTCAATAAGTTGGTGTCCTGATTCACGAGAAATTCAATGGTATGGATGTCTCGATCAGGACACTAGGACTTCTCTAATACCATAAGTCCCAGTCGATCCGGTTTTCCATATCCCCGCCATCCCTATAGGCTTCCAGGTTGCGGCAGAACAGTTCGATGGTTCGGCGGTTGCCGATGTCGGTGGCGCCGGAATTGTGCGGGGTGATCAGGACGCGCGGGTCTTCCCACAGGCG
>JABJJH010000234.1 GCA_018660965.1 Rhodospirillaceae bacterium
AATGTCAGATGGGCCATGGCCCGTTTGTGGACGCTGCTGCCAAAGAAAAACCGGTGATCCGGCGTCCATTGGAAGGGTTGGTCGCTGAGTTGGTAAAACTCGGTGTACATCGGGCGGGCTTAAAATTGTTTTTGGAGGCTTAACGAAATCGCGTTTTCTTCAACATCGTCAATTTCGCCCTGGCTATCGCGGTTCAGGTAATCGTACCGTAAGGTGCCTGAAAAATTCTGCCCCAACGTGTAGGTCAGAAACGCGCCACTATTAAAAATGACGTCTTCTGCGCCGCTGGCGCTTTGTATCGTGGACGACACGTTGCCGTTCACGCCGCCATCCAAATTCGGCCATATGCGTCTGTCCAGGGTCACGGTCAAGCCCACAGTCACATCCTCGGTATTCGCTGTAAGGTCTTCTCGAACATTGCCCGTACCCGAGATTGCGAAGGTGTTTCGGCCACTCGCTCCAGTCAATGCAATTGAGAAATTTTTCTGTAACGTCGTTTGTTCCTGAAAATCCGACTCCAGGCTGTTGGGGTCCGCCAGCTGGCCCGTAGCGGGGTTGATCAACAAACCGCTAATGGGGTCGCGAACAAGATTGCCCAAATTGCTGTTTAACAATTGCCGGTCGGTGAGCACCTCTTCTTCATAAGTTGCGGTCAGGGCTGTCCGTGAACTTATCTGGTATGAGGCGTCCCCGGAAAATGTTGAGACGCCAAACCGACGCCCGGTTTCCAGTCGAATTGAAGATCTGGGGCCGGGGGTCAAGCGAAATCCGCCGCGCCAGAAAAATTCCGCGCCGTTATCCGCGTTAATGCCTGAATTGTCGATTGTTTCCTGACCTGCGCGCGCCAATACGGCAACATGCCGGTTTACGGCGTATTCGCCGGACAGTTCCGCTGTTTGACGGTTGGTGTCGTCGCTTGTGAAGGTCCTGTTCCCATTAAGTTCCCATGTTAGCTGGGTGAATTTGGGGCCACTGCGCAACAAAGTTGTGACATCGTAGCTTCGTGAGGCATCGGGTTGGGTTGAGGCGGTTCCGGTGTCGGATTCGAGAAAGCGGGTCTCGCTGAAGGCTACGATTATGTCCGACTCGGCCCAATTTCCATAACGATGGGCGAAGTTCGGGGTGATGCTGTAATTCACGACGACGGACTGGTCATTGGTGCCGGCGCCGCGATCGGACGCGGTCTGCCCCCCGGTTCTCGCCAGGGATTGTTGTGTGATCGACGCGCGCGTATCGATAAAAATATGATCTTCCCAGAGTTCGAAATTACCGGCCCCCAGCAATGAGTTCCGAACACCGTTCAATTCAGAATTATCCCAAAAAATATCCTTGGAAATATCATAGCTGAAATCGAGTTGCGCGCGCCGCCCATTACCATTGATGGCGATGCCGGCGGTCGCGGTCGTGATCAGATCTGCTTCCTTGCCGGTATTGACCGAGCGTGCATTGTCCGTGACGCTTTGCGTCACCGATGCCGATGGTATGATGTCCCATTCGCCCGAGTGCGCCGACTCCACCCCGACAGCGCTAATCGCGCCCACACTTACGCCGACGGTAAAGCACCGTCGCGTAAAGGCGTATATGGCTTGGCGACATTTCATAACGGTGCGGCTTCTCGCAAATCAATCAACTAAAATTGCGATATTCGTCGTAATAGGTATAGGCGCTGTACTGTCCGGACCCGAACGTATTGGCAGATTTGTTCAGCACAAAGTTGATGTTCGGGCAGTTGCTGATCAAGGCTAGGGATTGTTCTAGTGTATTCCGGTCCGTTTTACCGCTTTCGACGACCATAATGATCTGTCCGACCAGAAGCGCCAGAACGCCTGGTTCGCTGCTGGCCAGAATCGGCGGCGCATCGATGATGATGATTCGGTCTGGGTAGCGCGCTCCAAGATCCTGCATAAAGGCAGCCATTCTTTGGCTCGCCAACAATTCAGGCGACGAGGGATGGCGCGTTCCCGCCGGCAGAACCGTCAAATTGGCTATATTCGTTCGAATCATGACATCGGGAACATCAATCGACTCATCAATGAGAAGATCAACGAGACCGTGATCGTTCGGGACTCCAAGCCTGGAGCATAATTCATGCTTATACACATCGGCGTCGATCAGCAGAACATGTAAGTCCCGTTCCGTGGCGATGCTCATGGCCAGGTTCAACGCCGTGAAGGTTTTGCCTTCCCCGGGCCTTGCGCTCGTCACCAGCACAACATTTCCGTTGGGAATGCGGGATTTTTCGGCCCCAAACGCCTTCAACAGAAGGGGCCGTTTGATGGTTCGGTATTCCTCGCCCAATCGCGTTTCCTGAGCGTTTGGCGTGATGTACCCCGCGAGTTGAAGGCGTGGTAAATCGATATCGAAGTAGTTGTTCTTGGCGGCGCCGCCCTTTGCTGAATCGGTCGATTTAGGTGTTTTCGCCGAACTATATTTGCTCGCCGTGTCGACTGAGGGGCTTGCCGCCGGAGTCGCGGGCGGCACGACCGCGTTCTGTGCGGACGGGGTCGGGGCGGGCGGGGATGCGTCCGCCAGCTTATCGGCCGCGCGTTCGCTTAACGGGCGATCATCCTTGCGCGCTTGTTTTTCGGCAAGTCGTTGAACCAGATTAAGGCGATCATCATCATTGGCCATATCAGAACAGACCTTGCAGGAAGCTCAGGGATTTAATGGTCCCAACCAAGCCCGATAACCAGGAAAGCTCGGCGGGAAGCGATTGTTTCGCCAGCAATTGCGGAAGCTGGGATAGTTGCGGCGCCATGATCGCCAGGGCGCCATACATTGCGCTAAGCGAACTAAACGCCATCGTGAAGCCAACATTGCCAATAGTTTGGTGGAGTTTTTCCGTCGGTACGGCGACCAAGGTGGCGGCGCCAAGAACCGGAAACCCGAAGACGTCGCTTAAACGTTTGTTCGACGAAAATGTGTCGTCCATCTGGACCAAAAGGAATGCGATCCCGCCACCGGCGCCAAGACCGATAACCAAAACGACAGTCAGCAACAACAAGCGATTGGGCGCGGCGGGCACCACCGGCACTTGAGGTGGCGCGATGATCCGGAATTGTACGGAATCGGTCGATGCTTCAGCCGCTTGCGATATTCTGGCCGATTCCCTACGGGCCAGAAATTCGCCGAATTTAGTTTTTATGACGTCGTAATCGCGGTCGAGATCAGCGAGCTGGGCTTCTACTTCTGGCGCCTTGTTTCGTAGTTTTTCAAGTTCCTGAGCCGAATCCGCAGCTTCGTCCATGTCTCTCTTGAGCGTGGAGATCGTCGTCGACACCTCGCTCAATCGCAATTGAAGTTGTTCGTACAACGTGTTCGGAATTTCCGCCGTATTTTCGGAAGTCTCTTCGGTTTTGTCGTTGGGATCGCTGGGGTCGCTCGCTTTATCTTTTTTGTCGGCGACTTGTTTTTTAAGGTTTTCAATACTTCGTTTCGTCGAGATGACGTCTGGATGGTTTTCGGTGTACCGCGTAAGGAGCAAGTCCAGGTTTTGCTGGAGCAATTCCTGGCGTTCTTCCAGCGCGGACGCTTCGCGTTTGCCCAGAACAACTTGGGCCGGCGTTTGAACCTTCAAGAATTGTGGCACGTTCGCCAATTGCGCTTGTAACTGATCACGTTGCGAGACGGCGTCTTCATATCTACGCTGTGCTTTGGCGCTGCCCTTTCTCGCACTCTGCACCTGAGACGCGAAATTACCGCCAGCGAGGACGTCGCCGTTGCGGATCTTGAATTCGGCGCGGCGTTTTTCGGCATCTTTCAGTTGGCGTTCGTATACTTCCAACTGTGTTTCAATGAACGAACGCGCGCTTTCCATATCCTGTCTGGTTTGACCGAGATTGGTTTCAACGAAAATCGTCAGCAACGCCTGGACGATCGATTTAGCCAGAACGGGATCCTTATCCGTGTAGGACACCGTGAATAAATTACCGCCTTGCGCTTTAATGTCCGCGTTTTTTTCCAGTTTGCGCAGCAGTTCTTCCATTTCGATGGGCGTCGTGACTTCGAGGTCAAGGTCGGTGGCCCGCGCGACTTCCTGCAAGTTTGGGCGACTTAACAAGGTGCGCTGCATAAACCGCACTTCTTGCTCCACGTCGTTGGCGACAGCGATGCCGCGCAATAACGGGCCCAACAGGGAAGACGTGTCGATATAAACCCGCGCTTCCGACTCGAATTTATCGGGCAGAATCACCACCACGGCCCAACCGGTCAAACTGATGAACCAGGCCGCCGCCAGGGCGTACCAGCGCCGCCGCCAGATGGAGGATAACAGCGACAATAATTCTAGACGGTCAAAATTCATATTAGGTTACACATGCTCGAAGTTCTGCTGCCCACTATCATGGACCGCCGCACGCCATCGGCGCGACGTTCCGAATACGTTCTGGTGCGCGGCGCCACGTATCACCGCGTTATTCCCGGGGATGGTGGCGTTCTGTTTGAACGGGCGCATGGTTGTGGCGGCTTTTATCGGGGCCAAGGATAACGATTAAAACCAGCTTTGCGGGACGATCAGGACATCGCCGGGCAAAACATCGACATTCGCGGACACATCGCCGTCCTTGAGAAGGTCGTCGAGCCGAACGCGATAGGTCGCCTTTTTGCCTTTCGCGCCCCGAA
>JABJJH010000321.1 GCA_018660965.1 Rhodospirillaceae bacterium
GGTGTTTTCCCATTTTTCGAGTTCGTTAATGGCTGGGCCGCCCGCCAAATTTTTTCCGGCGTTAACGGCATGGTCAGGTCGCGCAGCGCCGGATTGTCGATCCCCGGTTCACGCAGCGCATCGACGACCGCATTGACGATGACCGCCAGCGCGGGCGTGGTGCCGCCTTCGCCGCCCGCCTTGACGCCAAGCGGGTTGGTCGGCGACGGCACTTCATGCAACGCGGTTTTGAACGAGGGAAAATGCAGGGCGCGCGGCATGCCATAATCCATGAACGACCCGGACAAGGGCTGCCCGTGTTCATCAAATACGCATTGTTCCCACATCGCCTGTCCGACGCCCTGGACGATGCCGCCATGGGTCTGGCCATCGACGATCAACGGGTTGATGGCGCGGCCTACGTCGTCGATGGCGGTGTAACGCTGGATGTTCAGGTGGCCGGTCTCCGGGTCGACCTCGACCTCGCAGACATGGCAGCCGTTGGGAAACACCGGCGTGTGCATTTCGTTGCTTTCAACGGCGGATAACGGGTCGTTGTCCGGCGCTTTGGCGGCAAGTTCGAAGATCGTCAGGCCGCGATCCGTTCCGGTGACGAAAAATCGTCCATCGCCAAAGTCGATATCCGACACCGCCGCTTCCAGGATATCGGCGGCCAGACGTTTGCCCTTGGCGATGAAGGCGTCGGCGGCTTTGACGATGACCGTGCCCGCCATGCGCATGGATCGCCCGGAATGAGACCCGCCGCCAACCTCGACGATATTGGTGTCGCCCAGCACAATGCGGACTTGTTCGATGGGAATGCCGAGCCATTCGGCGGCGACCTGTGCGAAACTTGTTTCATGGCCCTGACCACTGGGTTGGGTTCCGATGACAACATGAATTTCATCCAAGCCCGAAAGGTCCTGGCGGACATGAATTTGCGCCTGTTCGATGGGGCTGCCGATGGATGATTCGACGTAATGGGCCAATCCGCGCCCCAGACGTTTGCCGTTCGCCATCGCGGTTGCGCGCCGCGCGGTAAACCCGTCCCAATCCGCAAGCGCCATGGCCTTGTCGAGGGCGGCTTCGTATTCGCCGCTGTCGTAGGTCATGCCAACGGCGTTGGTGTAGGGCATCTGGTCGGGCGTTACAAAGTTGCGGCGGCGTAATGCAACGGGGTCCATGCCCAGTTCCGCCGCTGCCGTGTCGATCAGGCGTTCGATGGCGAAAATTACTTCCGGGCGTCCTGAACTGCGGTAGGCGTTGGTCGGCGGCGTGTTGGAGAAGACCGCGCGCGAGCGCAAATGCGCGGTGGGAATGTTGTAGGACCCGGTAATAATTCCCGACCCCTTCGACAGGGGCGACAGGGATACACAGCGCGCGCCGAGGTTGCTGAGGTTGGATGCGCGAAGCCCAAGAAAATTCCCATGGCTGTCGAGGGCGAGCGACATATTGACCAGCAGGTCTCGGCCTTGATAATCGCTAATGAAGGACTCGCTGCGCATGGCGGTGAACTTCACCGGGCGTTCAAGCCGCCGCGCCGCCCATGCGGCCAGTCCGAATTCCACGTAGACCCGGTTGCGCGTTCCGAAATTGCCGCCGACGTCATAGGCGACAACGCGGATTGTTTCGGGGTCGTCGCAGAGCACCGTTGCGATTTCACGTTTCTGCCGGACCACCCCGCCACTGCCTGCGTACAAAGTGGTTTGGTTTGAAGCGGCGTCATGAACGGCGAGTGCGGATCGTGGCTCCATCGGCACGCCGGTCACGCGGCCGATGTTGAATGACATACCAACCTTGTGGTCGGCCTTGGCGAAAGCAGCGTCGGTCGCGGTAGGGTCACCGAAGAAGGTTTCAATGGCGACATTATCCGGTATTTCGTCCCACAGGCGCGGCGCGTCCGGTTGGGACGCTTCGGCGGTCGCGGTCACGGCGGGTAGCGGCGCATAGGTAATGTCCACGGCCTCGGCGGCGTCGTTTGCCTGGGCCTTTGTTTCGGCGACGACCATGGCGACAGCCTCACCCACGAAACGAACTTTATCTGTTGGCAATAAGGCGTGGGCGCCCAGAAAAACCGGGTCACCGACGGAACCTCCCGGCGCGTGCAGTTTCAAGTCGAACTTGGTTTTCGGCAGCGGGTCATGCGCTATTTCGCCAAGTCCTTTCATATCTTCACCGAAGAAGACGCCCAGCACCCCCGGCATGGCTTGCGCCCGCGCGGCGTTAATGGATCCAAGGACGGCGTGCGCATGCGGTGAGCGGATAATGACGGCGAAGACCTGATTCGCCTCACTGAAATCGTCAGTGAAGCGACCGTGGCCGGTTAACAGGCGAACATCTTCCTTTCGACGGACGTGCTGACCGATAACGCGCAAGTTTTTTAAGATGGGATTGGGTGAGGCATTCA
>JABJJH010000231.1 GCA_018660965.1 Rhodospirillaceae bacterium
CGCCGCCTCGTCCACGACCGGGCCGCGGCTGGTGTTGACCAGAATGGCCGTGTCCTTCATCGCCGCGAATTCCGCCTTGCTGATCATATGCCGGGTCGTGGCGTTCAACGGCACATGCGGGCTAATTAAATCGGATTCGCGAATGATTTCGCTGAACAACCGGAAGCGAACGCCCAGGCTGTCTTCTTGCGATTCCGTCAGGCGCGCGATGTCGTAGTAGATAACGTTCATGCCGAACGCCAGACCCAGCCGCGCCGTCTTGGTGCCGATGCTGCCCAGGCCGATAATGCCCAGCGTCTTGGTGCGCAATTCGTGCAATTCCGGCACATCATTGCCGCGCCAGCGCCCGGCCGCCACATTGGTGTGTTGACGCACGAGTTGGCGCGACGCCGCCAGCATCAACAACAGCGCGTGTTCCGACACCGCGACCGAATTCGCCCCGCCATTGTTACAGATCGGCACGCCCGCCTTGCGCGCGGACTCGATGTCGGCGCGGTTGTAGCCCGCGCTCAACAACTGGATCAGTTTCAGCTTCGGCCCATCGACGAACAACTGGTCATCGACCAGCATATCGACGAAGCCGACCAGATATTCCGCATCCTTGATCGCCGCGATGTATTCGGCGCTGCGCGCTTCGGCGACGACCATGTCGTAACCATCCAGCGCCATCTCAGCCGCAAAATCCGCCGCGACTGGAAAATCCGTAACGAAAACAATCTTCGGGCTCATGAAGCGTCCCTCCCCTTAAACGTTGTGCATTAACATGGCCGTATTGGACGACGCGGCGGTCAGGGAGACAAGCCTTTTTGGAACCGTGAAAACAGACGCCACTGGCCCGCCCGCCCGGCGTCGGCTACGCTTGCCCACACCCTTCATATTTTCGAGATCGCATCACCATGCCCAAACCCGCCAATTTAATTTTCTTCCTGACCGACAACCACAACCGGGAATTCCTCGGCGCCGCCGGGCACCCGATGGTCAAGACGCCCGCCATGGATAGTATCGCCAATCGAGGCGTGCGCTTCGCCAACGCGTATTGCGCCAGCCCACTGTGTTGTCCGTCGCGCGCGGCGCTGGCGACGGGGCGCTATCCGCATCAGACAGGGTACTGGGACAACGCGATGATCTATGACGGCGCAATTCCGACCTGGCACCACCGTATTCGCGATGCGGGCGCGGACATGGCCGCCATCGGAAAACTGCATTACCGCTCGACCGAAGACGACAACGGGTTCAGCGAAGAAATCGCGACCATGCATGTTGTCGAAGGTACGGGCGCGCTGGTTTCCCTGCTGCGCGCGACCCAGGACGGCGTGCCGCGCCGCGAGTCCCACCGGGCGCTGTATCAGGACTCCATCGTGGGCGAAGCGGACTATCAGATTTACGACCGCCAGATCACCGGCCACGCCGTCGACTGGCTGCGCGCCCATCGAGATCAGGACAAACCCTGGGCGTTGCTGGTGTCCTACCCAAGCCCGCATCCCCCCTTCAAGGTCCCGCAGCGGTTCTGGGATATGTATAAGCCCGAGGATGCGCCCCTGCCCGTGCAATGGCGCCGCGACGAGCAACCGCACCACCCGGCCACCGAATATTTGGCGTGGATGAACAGCCTTCAGGACGGCTTCGACGAAGAATTCATCCGCCGTGTCATCGCGGGGTATTGCGGATTGATCACCCACACGGACGAACAAATCGGGCTCGTCCTGAAAGAAGCGGAAGCGCTCGGGATGCTCGACGATACGCGCGTGGTCTACACCAGCGACCATGGCGAAGCGGCGGGCCATCACGGCATTCTGGGCAAGGCGAACCATTACGAACACGCGATTGGCGTGCCGCTGCTGATGGCCGGACCGGACATCCCGCAAGGCAAGGTCATCGACCAATGCGCCTCCCATGTCGATCTGTTCCCGACCCTGGTGGAAGCCATGGGCGCGGACTCATCGAATGCGGACGCCGATCTGCCCGGCGCGTCCCTGTGGCCCGCCCTCGAAGGCCGGGAAACGGCGCGCGCGGCGTTCGCCGAATATCATGCCATGGGCAGCCGTAATTCCGGCTTCGCCATCCGTGATGGAGATATGAAACTCATCTATCACGTCGGCATGGACAACCAGTTATTCGACCTCGCCGCCGACCCAAGGGAAGAACATGACCTGCTGGCCAATGGCGCGACCCACCCCGCCGCCGCCGGACTGGAACGCACATTGCGCGACATGCTGGACCCCGAAGACGTGGACGCGCGCAGCAAGGCCGAACAGGCCGCCCACATGGAAAAATTCGGCGGCCCCGAGGCGGTGCGCAAAACCGGCGTGTTCTCCATGTCCCCCATCCCCGGCAAAGCGGCGGACGTGGAGCGGGTCTAGCTACGCCGCCCGAACGGCGCGGGCGATTTCGCCCCATTTTCCCAGATTGTCCGGGTTTTGTTCTATCGATTGTTTCGCCAGATACATGACGACCCGGCTGGCGACGCCGCGATAGCGCGCGATGAGTTTGTCGGCCATGTCGTCCCAGCGCGCCACGAGCCCGAACTGGTCGAGCATTTCGTCGCTGATCAACTCGATAAGCCCGTCGCGGCCTTGCGCGCGCAGCCGTTCCGCCAGTTTGGGGCGCAGATCGCCATAGCCCAGATCGTC
The DNA here is from genome assembly GCA_018660965.1 of Rhodospirillaceae bacterium. GTDB lineage: Bacteria > Pseudomonadota > Alphaproteobacteria > UBA8366 > JABJJH01. The sequence continues at coordinate 2,631 of JABJJH010000231.1, forward strand.
GAACTGAAAGCCGTAACCGGGCGTTGAGCCGTAAAACCCAATCGCGGACTTTGCTTCCCGCGCCAGCGCGTCGCGTTCTTCCGGCGTATCCCCGGCGACCGCCATGACCGGCACGATCAAATCAACGTCCGACAGGGTTTTGCCCGCCTTCGCCGCGCCTTCGCTCACCGCCGGGATCACCCGGTTTTCGATGTAGTGCATGGAATGCATGGGATGCACATGCACGCCGTCGGACACTTCGCCCGCGACCTTCAACATCAACGGATTGACCGCCGACATATCCACCTTCACGTCCTCGAAGTCATGCCGGGCGGGCGTCCAGTGCGGAGTCAGCAAATCCAGTTTGTAGAAGGGCCCGTCATGCGCCAGCCGCTCGTCGCCGCGAAAGGCGCGCAGCGACGCCTTCACCGCCAGCACGTAGTCGCGCATCCGCATCGCCGGTTTGTCGAAGGTCCCGCCATAGCGCCGCACGATATGCGGCTTCACCTGCGAACCCAAACCCAAACGGAATTTGCCCCTGGTTTCCCCCGCGAGTTCCCAGGCGATCTGGGCGGCGACCATGGGGCTGCGCGGGAACGCGACGGCGATGCCGGTGGAATAATGCAGGTCGGGCGCGGCCATCGCGGCGGCGGCGATCATCATCCACGGCGTCTGGCCGGATTCGGTGAACAACAGGCCCGACGCGCCCATCTTTTCCGCGTCACGCGCGAAGGCGGCGGTGTCCGCCCAACTGTCCATACCGGCTTTAATATCGAATTCCATGAAACCCCTCCTCATTGGCACCGTTTATAAAACCATTCCCGCCCCCCCGAGAAAACACAAATCCCCCGCCTTTACGGCGCCGGGCGCCATCCTCTATTGTCCGGACATTGAATAACGAAACAAACCGGGAGTGAATTCGATGGCGGAAAGCATCGCCGATTTCAGCGACATCGCGGATCTTCCCGCGCCGCGCGACGACGCCTCGATCTGGTATGGCGCGGACATGAAGGCGCGCACCGACTGGCTGCACGTGCTGACGCCGGACGATGTTACGGAGATCGAGGCCGCCATGCGCCCCCTGGCCGGATCCGAAGCCGACATCGCGCGCATGACCAAGGCGGATTTTCCCCTGCCGACGCTCGGCCCCAGACTGGCGCGCATTTGCGCCGAGGTGATCGACGGTCGCGGCTTCGCCCTGTTGCGCGGGATGCCGGTCCAGCAATGGTCGGTTCGGGAATCGGCCACGGCGTATTTCGGCATCGGCTGTCACTTCGGGAACGCCCGGTCGCAAAACGGCAAGGGCCACGTGCTGGGCCATGTCCGCGACCTGGGCCGCGACGCGGTGAACGACCCCAACGCGCGCATCTACCAGACCCGCGAACGCCAGACCTATCACACGGATTCATCCGACATCGTCGCCCTGTTGTGCCTGAAAACCGCCAAGTCGGGTGGGGCCTCGGCGCTGGTCAGTTCGATGACGATCTACAAGGAAATGTATGAACGGCGGCCCGATCTGCTGCCCTATCTGTTCGAAGCCATGGGCACCGACCGGCGCGGCGAAATTCCGGCGGGCGAAAAGCCCTGGCACGAAATCCCCGTGTACAATTTCCATGAAGGTTATTTGTCGGCGCTGTACGCCCGGCGCTATATCGAATCCGCGCGCCGGTTTCCGGAACTCCCCGCCCTCAGCCCGGCGCAGGTCGAAGCGCTCGACCTGTTCGATTCCCTGGCCGAGGACCCGGATATCAGCTTGCAAATGGAATTCCAGCCCGGCGACATGCAATGGGTGCACAACCACACCATGCTGCATGACCGAACGTCCTTCGAGGATTGGCCGGAACCCGAGCGCAAGCGCCACCTGTTGCGCCTGTGGCTCGCCGTCCCCGGCGCCCGCCCGCTGCCGCAAATCTATACGCAGCGTTACGGCACGATCGACATTGGCGACCGCGGCGGCATCATCGTGCCCGGCGCGTCGTTAAACGCGCCGCTGGAACCAGTGTAAGACGAACCCGAGTAGGGGAACCGATGCAGGACGAACCGCCGCGTCTTAAGTCGCTTTAATAGAAGACGTAGGCGCGGACCACGACGTTTTTGCGGCACGGCGCGTCCTGGGGCACGGTCGGGTCGATGCAGGCGGTGTGGAATGAATAGCGCGAGACGGAACCGTCGGTGAC
>JABJJH010000404.1 GCA_018660965.1 Rhodospirillaceae bacterium
GGGCCAGCGACACCGGGTCGATGACTTCCGCCGAAATGCCGATTTCCGCCAAAAGCTCCTGCGCCCGCAGGCACTCGACCAGCATATTGGACACGCCGACGATGGTGATGTCGCTGCCTTCGCGCACTGTTTTTGCGACGCCGAACGGCACCTCGTACAAGTCTTCCGGCACGAATGCGTCGGTGTAATACAGCAGTCGGTGTTCAATGAAGATGACCGGGTTGTTATCGCGGATCGCGCGGATCAACAGTCCCTTGGCGTCATAGGCGTTGGACGGCGCCACGACTTTCAATCCGGGCACATGCATCAACATGGAGTGCAGCCCCTGAGAATGTTGGGCGCCCTGGCCCCACGACTTGCCGATCATGCACCGCACCACCATCGGCACGGAGACCTGACCGTCGTACATGTAATGGCTTTTCGCGGCCATGTTCACCAGTTGGTTCATGCACAACATGAGGAAATCCATGCGGATATGCACGTGGATGGGCCGCATGCCCGCCATCGCCGCGCCAATCGCCATGCCGGTCATGGCGTCTTCGGACAGCGGCGTGGTGAAGACCCGGTCTGGACCGAATTCATCGACCAGTCCGACCGTCGATCCCTGAATGCCCTTGTGGTCGTCCACGTCGAGGCCAAACAGGAAGACGTCGTCGTCGCGCCGCATTTCCTGGCTCACGGCTTCGCGTAAGGCGTCGACATAGGTAACGACGCGGTCAGTTTGCGAAGACATTGGCGTAGAGTTCCTGTTGCTCTGGAAAGGGGCTGTCTTCGGCGAAGGCGATGGCCTCGGCGATTTCCGCTTCGATGGCGTCGTCGATGGTCCGCCGCGCGGCGGGGTCCAGCGCCGCGGCGAGTCGCACGACTTCGTCCTTGTCGCGCCACGCCTCCACATCGGCGCGCACGCGGTAACCGTCGTCGTAATCTTCGTCGGGGCCGACATGCTCGCGCCATCGGTAGGTGACGCATTCGATGAAGGCCGGGCCTTTGCCCGCGCGAATGTCCTCGATGGCCGCCGCCGTTGTGTCGCGGACCGTCTCCACGTTGGAATCGGCGATGTGGTGAGCGGGAATGCCGTATGTTTCGACACGCTCGCACAACCGGTCGGTCGCCCATCGTTTCGACAGCGGTTGATGAATGGCGAACTGGTTGTTTTCACAGACGAACAGCACCGGCAGTTTTTTCAGCGCCGCGAAATTCAGGCTTTCATGAAAGACGCCTTCTTCCGTGGCGCCGTCGCCGAAAAAGGCCGCAACCACGCTATCCTGGCGCCGCTGTTTCATGGCGAACGCATAGCCGAGCGCGATGGGCACCGTCGTGCCGACCACGGCGGACGATCCGATGATGTTGTTTCCCATGTCGATCAGGTGCATGGACCCGGCCTTGCCGCCCGCGCATCCCGTCGCCTTGCCGTACAATTCCGCCATCATGCCCTTCAAATCGCCGCCTTTGGCGATATAGGACGCGTGGCTGCGATAGGTGCCGGACACCACGTCGTCACTGCGCAATGGATCGCAGACGCCAACCGAAACGGCTTCCTGGCCGATGGAAAGATGGACGGGGCTTTTGATCTTGTCGCTGGGATAAATTCTCGCGACTTCTTCTTCCAAACGCCGGATCAGGCGCAGGCTGCGATAGAGTCTTGTCAGGGTCGCAATATCGGTCGTCACGGTGTGGGCAAATTCCAAATGGTCGGGGGAACGTCAAAAGACGAATCGAAACGGAACACGAAATAATACTTCGAATATGTTTAAGTGATTCTTTAAATTTGTCATGTTAATTTCAATAAATTCGTGGTTTGCAATACAAAGCCGGGTGGGATGGCCATGCCATGGGCGCTGTTGGGCGGCGACCATGTTTCCGCAGCAGACGCCGCGTTTGGCATGAACGTGTTTGTGATCTCGGCCCTGGCGCACGACGTGCCGATGAAGCAGACCTTATCTTGGCGTGGCGTCGTTTTTCTTGGCTGAACTGGTGCGAGTGATAATATTGATCGCGTTTCCGGCTTTGACGCTTTGGTTGCCCCGGGTTCTGGAAAACTGACCCGCTGTATCGGCTCCGCCAGTAAAATCGGCGCCCTACTGTCCAACCAACGCCAGCGTGTATAAGGTCGGTCCATACGGGAATATTTCATCACGGGAGGAATTCAAATGACTTTGCTATGCGAAAATCGAGTTGCGATTGTCACCGGGGCCGCGCGCGGCGTTGGGCGCGAACATGCGTTGCTGTTGGCGAAACACGGCGCCAAGGTCGTGGTCAACGATCTGGGCGCGGCGGTTGACGGCACGGGGGCGGATGTGTCCCTGGCCCAACAGGTCGCCGACGAGATCATAGCGGCTGGCGGCGAGGCCATCGTCAACGGCGATGACGTCGGTAGTTTCGACGGCGCCAAGAACATGGTCGACCAGGCGATCAACACCTTTGGGCAGCTTGATATTCTGGTCAACAACGCGGGCATCCTGCGCGACCGGATGCTGGTCAACATGACCGAAGAAGAGTGGGACTCCGTCATTCACGTTCACCTCAAGGGCACCTTTGCACCGACGCGGCACGCGGCCGCCTATTGGCGCGCGAAGTCGAAAGAAAGCGACGGGCCTGTCTATGGCCGGGTCATCAACACCAGTTCCACGTCGGGCATTTACGGCAATGTCGGTCAGACGAACTATGGCGCGGCCAAGGCCGCAATCGCCGCCTTCACGGTTATCGCGGCGCGGGAACTGGGTCGATTGGGCGTCACCGTCAACGCCATTTCGCCGAGCGCCTATACCCGGATGACCGATTATCTGCGCGAATACACCGAAGAGGAAATCGAAGCTCGCGATCCGCGCTGGGTTTCCCCGACCGTCGTTTATCTGGCGAGTGAAGAGGCGGGCGACATTACAGGGCGCGTCATTCAGGCCGGCGCCGGCATGGTCGCGGTCTGTGAAGGCTGGCGTCGCGGGGCCGAGGTCGAGGCGATGGATGATCCTGTTGCGCTTGGGCCTAAAATTCGCGAGATGGTCGCCAAAGTCCGCAAGAACGTCGGCATGGACGGGTTCGAACTCGACTAACCCGATGGTGGCGGGTGGCGTCATGGACCTGATCAATCATCCATGACGCCACGCGTACCATAATCTTGCCGAAAATTTTGGATAACGGCCTCGCATTTTGCGACGCCAATTCTCGACTTGGGGGGAGAAAACCATGCCGAACGCCGATGCAAGCAACCTTGTTGAATATTCCCGCACGGACCAGATCGTCACGCTCACGCTCAACCGACCGGAAAAGCTGAACGCGTTCAGCGATGAACTGGTGGTCGCCCTGAACGATGCGCTGCGGCGTTTCGACGCTGAACCGGAAGCGCATCTCGCCATTATCACCGGTAACGGGCGGGCGTTTTCAACCGGCGCCGACGTTATCCAGCGGCAATTGCGGTCGCGCGAGGAATTTGAACGCCTTGGCGGACCGCAGGGCTTCGGCGCCAATTCCGCCGATCTGCTGGTCAAGTCGGTGAACTGGAAGCCGGTCATCGCATCCGCGCATGGTTATGTCATGGGGTTGGCCGTCGGCATTGTCCTGGAATGCGATCTGATCGTCATGGAGGAAGGCACTCAGGTCCAGATCACCGAAACTTCACGCGGGTTGGGTGCGGCGAAATACTGGGGTCTGATGCACTACCGCGGCGCCGCTGCGTTCGGGACGGAAATGGCGCTGACCGGACGGTTCTTCACTGCTGAGGAAGCCTTTGCGGCCGGTGTGATCAACCGGGTGGCGCCAAAGGGGACGCACATGGATGTCGCCATGGAACTGGCGCGTGAGGTGTGCAAGAACCCACCGCTCAGCGTCCGGGCGAGCGTGCGCGCGCGCCGCTGGTACATGGATCAAATGGGCCGGGAAATGGCGATGATGTCGGCGCCGCTCAAGCTCTATTTGTCCGAAGATTTCCACGAAGCGGCCAGCGCGTTCGCCGAAAAACGCGAACCCCGCCCATTCAAGGGCAAGTAAGCCAGTCGCAAACCGCTCAAGCTATATCGAAATCGGGAGAGTCCGCCGTGCCCATTGATTACGAAAAGCGTAATAACGTCGCCTACATCACGTTGAACAATCCGGAAAAGGCGAACATTCTGGACAAACAGACTTCGGACGCCATTTCCGAGGCCTGGATCGACATGTGGGAAGATCGCGACATCCGCTGCGCCATTGTGACGGGGACCGGCGACAAGCACTTCTGCGGCGGTCATAACCTCGCGCCCCGAGCGGACTTAACGGACCAGGACCGGGAATATCTCAAGGCGCAACGGCTGTACTGGCCTCTGGCGGGCACCGTGCATGGGCAGAAGACCGGCGTCGATGGCCGCATGGGCGACCACTACCCGCGCGTCTGGAAACCGGTGATCGCCGCCGTCAACGGTTGGGCGGCGGGAGCGGGATTGTATCTGTTGCTGGCGTCGACGGACATCCGTATCGCCAGCGCCGAACACGCGCGGTTCAAGTTTGCGCTGACGACCCAGGCGTGGCTGGGGCACGGGCCGGGGGCCAGTTTGCTGATCAAGCAATTACGCTATATCGACGCCATGAAAATTCTGCTGACCGACTTGCCGTTCGACGCCGCCGAGGCGTTGCGCATCGGTCTTGTCAACGAAGTCGTCCCGCATGCCGACGTGATGGCGCGGGCGGAAGAAATGGCGCGGCATATCTGTACGATGCCGCCGGTCGCGGTGCGGATGATGAAGGAATTCGTGGTCCGATTCGGCGACTTGCCGACCGATCAGGCCTGGCACGTTCAAAATTTGATGAATTCGATGTTGATCCAAACGACCATGGATGGCGAGGAAGGCCGTCAGGCGTTCAATGAAAAGCGTCCGGCGGAATTCACCGGCAAACTCCGCCAGCGTGGCGAGCCCTTTCCGGATTTATCCGAGGAAGACGCCGCACGGCTGGATGAAGCGTACCGCAGCGGCGAGTTTTAACTTATTCGAACGCTTGATTGATCGCGGCGGTAATCGCCTCGACGTCGATCGGCTTGGTGAGGTAATCGGTGAAGCCCGCCTCGAGCCCCTGGCGTTTATCCTCGGGGGCGGCGCGCGCCGTTACCGCGATCACGGGAATATCCTTCGTGGCGGCGGTCTCTTTCAGCCGTTTTAGCGTCTCGACGCCGTCGATGCCGGGCAGGTTGATGTCCATGAGAATAATATCGGGCTGGCGCATTTCGGCCAGGTCCAATCCAATTTCCCCGGTATGGGCGGCCAGCATGGTCGAGCCGGGAATACGTTCGATGATCGATTCCAACAACTTCAAGCTGCTCGCATTGTCCTCGACGCAAAGAACCGTGGGTCCTGTCCGCGCGGTGTCTTCGATCTCTTCGCGGCGCTCCTTCACGGAAAGCTCCCCGCGAACGACTGGAAACTCAATCCAGAACGTGCTGCCAAGGCCAAGTGCGCTTTCGAAGCCAATAGTTCCACCCATCGCCTCCACCAGTTCCTTGGTGATCGTCAGGCCGATGCCGGTTCCGGTGATGTCCGAATTTTCCAAGCCAAGGCGTGAGAACGGCATGAATATCCCGGCGTGTTTTTCCGCTGCGATGCCGATGCCGGAATCGATGACGTTAAAGCGAATTTTCTGCTCGTCGATCTTTTGAATGGCAAGCGTCACCGTGCCGCCGTCACGGTTGTATTTGACGGCGTTGGACAGCAGGTTGAGCAACACTTGACGGAACCGGGTATCGTCGATGTCGAAGTCGGGCAGGCGCCACCCCGTTGTCCGATCATGGAACGTCAGGTCCTTTTGTTCCGCAAGAGTGCGTGCGAACGCCACGCATTCCTCGATGATAGGCGTCGGGTCTTGCGGTTTTAGGTCCAGGGACGCCTTTCCGGCTTCAATCGCGGCGAGGTCGAGAACCTCACCGATCAGGGTCATAAGATGATCGCCCGCTTTCAGGATTTGATCCGTCGCATCGCGCTGTTTCGCGGTCAACGCCTGATCCAAATCCATGTTCAGCAATTGGGTGAAGCCAAGGATGGCGTTCAAGGGCGTCCGTAATTCATGGCTCATGGACGACAGGAACCGGGACTTGGCGGTGTTGGCTTCTTCGGCCTCGTTCCTGGCCAGTACGGCTGCTTCCGTTCGTTCTTCAAGCTCTTTTTGAATTTGTCTCAATTCGTGCTCGGCGTGTTGCCGAAACACCATGTTCTCCCTGAAAACCTCCATCGTCCGCGCCAAGGCGCCGAGCTCGTTTTGACGGGACCCGTGTGGGATTGGCGTGGCGGTATCGCCTTTGGCCAAACTCGATATCGCGTCGCTCAGTTGCAAAAGCGGGTTGACGAACTGGATTCGGGAAAACCAGAAAAACCCGATCACCAGTAAAGCCGTCAAGGCGCCGACGATGGAAATCATGTCCGTGATTGCGGATTCCACCTGCGCAACCGATGTATGAACGCTTTTGGAGCTTTTTTCTCGGGCGGCGCGCAATTCGCTGGCCAAGGTGGCGAGGGCGGCGAGGGCCGGCCCGTCATTGATCTTGACGATCCGATCAATTGCGCGGGGCGAAATGTCCGTACTGGCGAGTAGTTCGGCCTTCTCGATGGCGGCGAGATAGAGGGACAGGGATTTTTCAAGAACCGAAATCGCGTTGCGTTCCGCCGCATTCGCACCGAGCGCCGAATAGGCCGTCAACGCCACGGTTACTTCCAGCATGCTCGCGTGGACATCGACGATGAGAAGACGGTCTTGTCGAAGCACGAAATTCTTGAATTTGTGAATGGCGCCGCCGTAACCAATCGCGGCGCGCAAATGAGATAAATGATCGGCCTTGCGCGCTGTTATGGCTTCGTATTGCCGCCACGTCTTGTCCGTGTTTCGGGCTTCCTTGAGAACGCTGAACCCGGTCGCCGCCACACCCATGGCGAGCACGACCAGCAACACCGACAGGGCGGTCGTGGAATTTTTGATCGAGTGGTTGTTAAGAAAGTTCAAATCCAAAGCATCCCTGGCTGACTATATTCCAGCCGCTTGCAGTAACCGGTCCATCCGCCGGATCGCCAGATCCACCATGGCAAAGACGTCGCTTGGCGTTTTCCCGGAAAATTCCTGTTGCGTGTAGAATTGGCTGATTATTTGTGCCGGACCGGTCCTGACCGTCAGCCAGCGCAGTTGCGCGTTGAGCACGTGCCCCGAATTCAGATAAACGTGGCTGGGCGTAATGGCGTCGCCACCGGGGGGCGCCTGAGTTGTGTCGGGCAAGTGTTGGGCGCGAAGAAGCCGGTCGAGTTTAGCCCGGTACGTGACGAGTAAATTAAGCACGTCGGCGGGCTTTTTTCCGGAGAACGTCTTGGGCTCCATCGCGGCAAATGATTCCAGGTCGGTCGGGTCGCCGTGAACCACCCGCGCGCACGCGTTCAGGCTTGCGTTGATATTGGTCCATAACGAGTAGACGTGGTTGGGCGTCAGACCAAGATCGAGCGCCGAAGAGCCAGACGGGAAGGCCAGTGCGCTCAGCATAACGGCGACTAATATGGTTCTGTATCGGTGCAGTTTCTTCTTCCTCGTTTCCAATTGCATAGTTGCGACCGGCGTGTGATGTGCTCGTGAATACAATCGGCCCTAATTCGGACCCTAAATACAGAAGTTAAGCTAGGGGCGATTAATGCTCAGGAATGTCTTAATTTTTAGTTCACGTGATTTTATTTAAAGTAAACCAGGGGGAGTATTGTTTAAGAAAAGCCCCAATACATTGGGGCTTTATGTCGCTACTCGATAGTATTGTGTGTTTCGTGGCGATCAGAACTTGATGGTGTAGGTGAACAGGGTTCCGAAGGTATCCGTCTCCAGCCCGCTTTCCCGCGCTCGTTTCCAGCCGACATCGGCGGTCAGACCGAAATCGAAGGTGTAGCCGAGACCCAGGCTATAAAAACGATCACGAGTGGCGCCGCCGCCAACGGAGTCCGTATCGCGCCGTGTGTGCGACAGCGCGGCGTTCCAGCCTCTCCATTCGCCCGACAGCGCCACCGTATTGTAGTCTCGGTCGATGCCGCGAACGCCGCCTAAATTTTCAAACCGCACCAGTTCCACCATGGGCGTGACCTGAACACCGCTACCGAGGTTGAAGGGGTAAGCGGCGAACCCGGCGACGCCCATCTCGTTGGAGTCAGCATCGACGCCATTGGCTTGGTGAATATACGCAAGATGATATTCGAGGCCCGGCAGCGCCTTCACGCCGCCCCCTTCAAGCATCACGTTGAACGACGAAAAATCTTCGGTGTTGGAAACGCCGCCATCGGCGCGTCCGGTCGTGCCCCGGCTGGTTCCAAGCGAATGGGACAGGAAAGTGGTGTCGAGGAAGAAGGCGCCCGCGGTGACTTTGTGGTCGCCGCCCGCGCCGCCACCGAAGTTGAACGCGGCGGTGAGCCCGATGCGCTCGGATATCTCGTAATCCTCGGGCGCGTCGGCGCCGTAAATTCCAGGCGCTGCGTCCCAGGCGCGGCCAAATCCGGGGTTGAGCTTGCCGCCCGTAACGATGAAAGGTCCGCTTTCGTAACGAAGATACAGCTCGTCGATGAAAAATCCTTCATCCTTGAAATATCGGTCTTCGTCCGGGTCCGCCGCTTTCACCTGTTCGACCACGCCATGGCCGAACACCGTAAACCCGGCTGGTAAATGCAGGGTCAATTCCGGCTCCACCTTCAGGAAGACATTGTTTCGTTCGTTTGCGGGGTCATCGGAATTATGATCAATGTCGGTTTGCAGTTCGACATGTATCGCGCTTTCGATGCGGGGCGTGACTGCTGGTTCAGCGGCGGCGACTGTTGTTGCGAAAATCGCCATCATTGGAACGGTGATGAAACTTGTTGGCAGGCGTCTCATGTAATTTTTCCCCGTCCCTCGCCAGCGACGGAAGAGCCGCCGCGAACCGCAGTGGAATGGATATAGTTTGTTGTCGGAAAGGGTAAACCCGGCGCCTGTGCGGCGCTATGATGTGGATCAGACGCGTCGCGGTTA
>JABJJH010000210.1 GCA_018660965.1 Rhodospirillaceae bacterium
CGTCAGAATGGCGGCCAAATCACCGGCCTTGGCGAGCACGGGCCCCGATGTCGCGCGAAACCCAACCGCCATTTCGCGCGCCACGATCTGCGCCAGTGTGGTTTTGCCCAATCCGGGCGGCCCAAAAAATATCGTGTGGTCGAGCGCCTCCCCCCGGTTCCGGGCGGCTTCGATGAAAACCCCCAGGTTTTCACGGAGACTTTCCTGGCCGACGAATTCGCTCAACCGTTGTGGGCGCAAGGCCGCTTCAGGGACATCGCCGTCGCCGAACGACGCCCCGACGATACGGTCATCACCATCGCCATCTGGACCCGTCGCGGGACCGACGTCACTCACGAAGCCAACTCCCTGAGTCCTGCCTTGATTAATTCATCCAGTTGCGCGGCTTCCCCTAACGACTGCCCGGCCTGCGCGACGGCGGTGAAGGCGTCGGTCCGCGAATATCCCAAATTCACCAGCGCAGATACGGCTTCCTCGCCACGCCCCGAGTCCGGCGCATCTGATGATGTTACCGGGCCTTTCGACCCGAGCGACCCAAGCGACAAAGACAGCGCCGCGACTTTATCTTTCAATTCGGTGACGATCCGCGCCGCCAGTTTGGGGCCGACGCCGCTGGCGCGGGTCAACGGCGCCTTGTCCTGCGCCGCGATGGCCTGCAGCAGATGATCCGGCTCCAACACCGTCAAGATCGCCAACGCGACCCTGGCGCCGACGCCTTGCACCTTGGTCAGAGTTCGGAACCACTCGCATTCGGCCATTTCAGCGAACGCATACAGATGGATATGATCTTCACGCACATGCGTTTCGATTTCCAACGCCACCGCTTCGCCGACCGTCGGCAACTGGGACAGCGTCCGTCCGGAACTGAACACCAGATACCCAACGCCGCCCACATCGATGACGGCGTGATCATCGCCAATCCGCTCGACCCGGCCCCGCAATCGGGCGATCATAGCGGCGCCCCGGGGGAAATTCCGGGCGCCACCCTGGCGAGGCGACGGTTGGTTTCGGCAAAATGCGCATGGCAAATTGCAACCGCCAGGGCGTCGGCGGAATCCGGACTTGAAAACGCGCATCCGGGCAACAGGCGATTCACCATCATCTGGACTTGCTGTTTCGTCGCATGTCCGGCGCCAACCACCGATTTTTTCACCCTGTTGGCCGAATATTCCGCCACCACCAACCCGGCGAGCGCCGGGGCCAAAACGACAACGCCGCGCGCTTCGCCCAGCTTCAACGTCGATTTCGGGTTCTTGTTGACGAAGGTTTCTTCGACCGCCGCTTCATCGGGATCATAAAGCGCCAGAACCTCGGCCAGCCCTTCATGCAAGTCGCGCAGCCGATAGGCGAGGCTTTGGTCCGCCTTCGGGCGCACGGTGCCGTCCGCAACATAGGTCAACCGGTTGTCAATCGCATCGACGACGCCCCAACCCGTGTTGCGCAATCCAGGGTCAAGGCCTAGCAAGCGCATGAACGAAGCCGCCTCGTCACGCCGTCAGACGTTCAAGAACGTCATCCGAGATATCGTAATTCGCCGAAATGGTCTGCACATCATCGCTGTCGTCCAGCGCTTCAATCAGCTTCAACAACGTGGCCGCTGCTTTCTCATCCACCTCGATACTGTTTTGAGGACGCCATATCAGCCGTGCGGATTGCGGCGCGCCCAACCCGGTCTCCAGAGCCGCGCTCACGGAATGCAAATCGTCGGTCGCGCACGAAATTGCGTGTTCCTCCTCGCTCGACGCCACATCGTCTGCGCCGGCTTCAAGGGCCGCTTCGAAGACAGAATCCGCATCGGCGGCGTCCGCCGAATACACGATTTCACCGATGTGGTCGAACATGAAGCTGACAGACCCGGTCTCGGCCATATTACCGCCATGCTTGTTGAACGCGGAGCGCACCTCGGACGCCGTTCGGTTGCGGTTGTCGGTCAATGTCTCGACAATAATCGCAATGCCGCCAGGCCCGTATCCTTCGTAGCGAATTTCCTCGAAATCCTCGCCATCGGCCCCGCCGGCGCCCTTCTTGACCGCGCGCTCGATGTTATCGTTTGGCATGCTGTTTTTCTTCGCCGTCAAAATCGCCGTGCGAAGACGCGGATTCATATCGGGGTCCGGCCCTCCCGCCTTCGCCGCGACCGTGATTTCACGCCCGAGTTTACCGAACAGGCCGGCGCGTTTTTTGTCCTGCGCGCCCTTCCGGTACATGATGTTCTTGAATTTTGAATGCCCCGCCATGCGTCCTCTTGTCTTTCAAACTTGTAAAATAATCCATGAAGCCCAACACTCTGGGCCAAATTAGCGTCACTATACCAGATATTGTATGCTTGCGCACGAACCGTAAACAAATCTATCCACCTAATATGGCAACATTTTGACCATTCGGTCTTCAAAGGTTAGCTTAATTGGAAAATGCGGGCCGCTTCGTGAAGAAATTGTTGTAAAGAGTACTTTCTCCCCAATTTTACTATGGTAACGTCGTTAAAAATTTCTTAATGCATGACCGTCACACTCAAATCTTCCGCACCACGCCTATAATGATGCTTTCCTGTCGTTAAGCCTCATGCCGAATAGCTAATACTTTCACTTTCGATACAGACCCAAACGCCATGGCCTATAATTTCGAACGTCTAAATGTGTTGCTGGTCGAGGATGATCAGTCCATGCGCGTCTTGATCCGCGACATGTTGTTCGTGTTCGGCATCCAGAACGTCGCGACCGCCACGGATGGCAGCCGCGCCTATGCGGAGCTACGGCATTTTCCCGCCGATTTCGTGTTAACCGATTGGGCCATGGAACCGCTGGATGGAATCGAATTCACAAAAATGGTGCGCACCGCCGCCGATAGTCCAAACCCTTTCGTTCCCATCATCATGTTAACGGCGCATACGCAACGGTCGCGAATTATTGAAGCGCGAGATAGCGGCGTTACGGAGTTTCTCGCCAAACCAATGACATCGAACGCATTGTATTCCAGGATCGTTGGCATCATCGAAACGCCCCGTCCTTTTGTCCGCGCGTCCTCTTATTTCGGTCCGGACAGACGACGGAGTATTCAGGAGTTCATGGGCCAGAATCGTCGCGGCGCGGATGATTAAAAATGACGGTGATTTGACGAATCAAGTAAAGTACACCATATTTATTTAACCATAATAAATATTTATTGAACTTACTTAAAGGCGAAGGCTCATGGCGGGGTCTGAACAAGTCATCGTAAATGGCCGGAAGGTCGGCGGAAAATACAAGATTATCAATCCGCCAAATACAATCGCAACCCGGGTAAGCGGCAGCGGTCCGATGTCGGAAAGTATGCAGAAGAAGGCGGAGAGCGTGCTGAAAAAGCACGCCGAGACGTTCTCTGGCAACGCTAAAACCGAAGTTGAAGAACTCTCCAACGCCGTTGACGAATTAGCGAAGAACCTGGATAGCCATGGAGAGTACACCAACCGTATTTTTCAAATTTCGCACAATATTCGCGGTCAGGGCGGCACGTTCGGTTACGATCTCATTACCGATATCGCCGCGTCGCTTTGTAATTACGTCGAAGAATTAGAGTCGTGTGACGATGACGCCCTTAAGCTCATCCGCGCCCATATCGACGCCATGCGCGCCGTTATCATGGAGGACGCGACCGGCGACGGCGGCAAGATCGGTCAGGAAATTTCGAAAAGCCTGAATTTGGCGGTCACCAAGCTTACGGATTACTAGCCTGCTTAGTGATCTGATCAAAACGCTTGGTTTCCAAGCATTTCGTGAATCAGACCATTAACATAGTGATCAGTTGCCCCACTAGGCGCTGTTTTCGGTCGGGGACAATCGCCCCCCGACGCGCACGGGCGCGACCTTGACCGCCAAGCCGGTGCGGTCGTCGCTTTCAACCATAACGCCGCAGAGCGTGCCCTCCCCGTCGGCGGGGCTCATGCGTTGGCGCGGCATCTTCCGCAAGAAATTATTGATGGAAGGCTCCTTGGTCATCCCGATCACCGAATTGTAATCCCCGCACATGCCCGCGTCGGTTTGATACGCGGTGCCGCCGTTCAGGATCATTGCATCGGCGGTCGGAACATGCGTGTGGGTGCCGACAACCAGGGTTGCGCGACCATCCACCATATGGGCGAACGCCATTTTCTCGCTCGTGGCTTCCCCGTGCAGATCGATGAGCACCGCCTCGAAACGGGCATGCTTCGGCGCCGCCAACGGCAAGACATCCAAAATCGCCTGAAACGGATCGTCGAGTAATTCCATGAACAGGCGCGCCATGATATTGACAACGAGAATGCGCCGTCCCCGGCCATCGGTGAACGCGCCGGAACCGCGTCCGGGCGTGCCCGCGGGATAATTTATTGGCCGCAATATTCGTTTGTCACGCTCCAGAACCGGAATAATCTCCGCCTTGTCCCAAGTGTGATTGCCACCGGTAATAACATCGACGCCGACGTCGAATAATTCCATGCAAATCTTTTCGGTCATCCCGAAGCCATGCGCGGCGTTTTCGCCATTGGCGACGACGAAATCGATCTTCATATCCCGTCGTAAGGCAGGCAACGCGCTTACCACGACATCCCGCCCCGCTTTGCCGACAATGTCGCCGCAAAAAAGTATCCTCACGCCGTTCCATGCTCCATTTTCACGCGTCCCATTCCGTCATGTCCCAATTTTGAACGCTTCCCGTTCGGTCACAAGCCAGTCCAACGGTTCATCATCGGGCCCATGCGGCGTTTCCGAAACTTCCTGCACAACGTACGCGACGCCAATCGCGACAATCGGTTTTCGCGCCCGCAACCGCCGCAGCGTCCGATCATAAAACCCGCCGCCATATCCCAAACGATACCCCGCGCGGTCGAACGACAACATGGGGACAAACAAGATATCAGGGCTTAAGTCTTCCGCCGTCGATTTCGGTTCGGCGATGTGGAACGGTCCCGCATCCATATCGTCGCCATCCCGCCAACGCCGAAACACCAACGGCGTTCCGCGCCCAACGACGACGGGCAAGGCGATAGCGTGTCCCAAAACCGCGTACCGGGCGAGCGTCGGCATGATGTCCACTTCCGACCCGATGGGCCAGAACCCCGCGATAACCGCTGATGAGGGAATTGTAATCGCCGCTTCAATATTCGCCGCCAACGCCGCGCCGATTCCGCCCGGTTTCGCCGCGTCATCGCGCTTGCGCCGTGCTTCGATACGCATTCGCGCTTTATGCTCAAAAAGTTCGGCAACCACCGTCATACCGCCCCAGTTCCAAACCGGGACTTCGTAAATCGTAAGTGGACGACGCCATATCGGCCGTTGGTCATGTCAATCCTCAAGGACCTGGTAATCCAGGTGGGCGCCGTGTATCGAGACCAGGATCCCGACAGTGACAGCTCCCTTGAGCATAAAGCTTGTAGCCCCCGGGAAATGAGGACCTGACGCACCGCACAGCAAATCGCCCTGTCCTTATCTAGGCGCCTTCAAGGCGTTCGGCAAGGGATTCAATTCGGTCGGCCATTTCTTCAAGCCCCAAAGCCAGTCTATCCGCGACCAGCGCCGACGACACGGGCGTGGAGGACGACATGTCGCCCTTTTGTTCAATTTCGTCGCGAAGCGTCGCTGTTTCGGTGTAAGCATCGGACAGTTCGTCGGAAATAAGCAGCGCCACCATCAACATCAAGCGGGCGTCGCCGATCTGACCGACGGATTCCGTCAAATCCTCGACTCGCGTTTTCACGTATTCGGCAAGGCGCCCAAGATGCTCTTCCTGACCCTCTTCACACGCCACTGTATAATTGCGGCCATTGATCGTTAAAAATATTTCCGTCATTCGATTTTTGACTATTCGTCAACGAGGCGGCGAAGCCGCTCAATCGTATCGTCCAGGCGTTGCGCCACAACGTCGTTCGCGTCACGAAGCGCCTTGTTTTCCGAAACTGTAGCCTCAAGCGAACCCGGCGAGTTCTGGGTCGGCGCACGATCAGCGGCGGCGGTTTCAAGCCTCGTCAAAGCCGTTTCCAATCGTTTCTGGGCGTCATCAAGGCGCGACATTTTGAAATCCAAACCAGGAAAATATGCAGCAACGGAAGCGAGGTCCGACGCAGCGCCACAAGATACGAGGCGGGTTTCACCGCGTCAACACAAGCGCCCGCAGTTTGTCACGGCCTGCAATCTTTCGCCCCTTGAATTTCACTGAATTTCACGAAAATTCGCCGTAAAACACATTGACGCCACCGGTCCGTCTGGGCATGTTCGCGCGAACCTGTATTAGAGAATCGTTACCCCTTACATCAACGAGAGTCTCCTAGATGCCATCTGCCGATAACACGACCGCCGGAGCTGTTAGCCGCGCCAAAATGGCGAATGCGATCCGCGCACTTTCCATGGATGCGGTGCAAGCCGCCAATTCCGGACACCCCGGCATGCCAATGGGCATGGCTGATGTCGCCACGGTTCTGTTTACGCGCCACCTTAAATTCGATCCGACCGCCCCCAACTGGGCCGACCGCGACCGGTTCGTCCTGTCCGCGGGTCATGGATCGATGCTTCTGTATTCATTGCTGTATCTGACCGGGTACGAAGATATCGATATCGATGAAATCAGAAATTTTCGGCAACTTGGCCGACGCACGGCCGGGCACCCGGAATATGGTCACGCCGCAGGCATTGAAACGACGACGGGCCCGTTGGGCCAGGGTATCGGCAACGCCGTCGGCATGGCGCTGGCGGAGCGCATGATGGCCGCCCGGCACGGCGATGATCTTGTCGATCACCACACCTATGTCATCGCGGGCGATGGCTGCCTGATGGAAGGCGTAAGCCACGAGGCCGCCTCTCTCGCGGGGAATTTGAAGCTGAACAAACTGATCGTCTTGTTCGACGACAACAGCATTTGCATCGATGGCCCCACCGACATGACGGTCCGGGATGACCAGTGCGCGCGCTTTGCGGCGTATGGTTGGAACACGCTCGCCGTTGATGGACATGACCCGGACGCGGTCGATGCGGCGATCACCGCCGCCAAGATTGCCGACCGCCCGACCTTGATCGCATGCCGGACGATCATCGGTTACGGCGCTCCCAACAAACAGGGCACTGCGGGCACCCATGGCGCAGCCCTGGGCGACGCCGAAGTCGCCGCCGCGCGCGAATCGCTCAACTGGCCGCATGCCCCCTTCGAAATTCCCGGCGAC
>JABJJH010000309.1 GCA_018660965.1 Rhodospirillaceae bacterium
AGTTCCTGGGTCAGGTGCCCAAACAACAGCGAAAGTCGTACAGGCGGCTTGCTCGGGGCACAAAACATCGACAACATGCAAGAAAGGGCATTCTACTTGGGGAATGTCGGTTAAGAAGTCCGTTTACAGCATTGCTGGGCTTTACCGAACTATTGGCGTTGCAAGCCCGAACGATGACGCGTGATTCCCTCGAACTATACGCCAATTTTGCCAATGACGCCGGGCAACAAGCACACAAACTTCTGGAAAATCTTCTGGAATGGTCGCAGTTGCAAACGGGATCAACCACCTACGCCCCTGAAAATCTTCCATTAACCGATGCGGTCAACACTGTAATCGCTCTCTTCGCCGCCCCCGCGAACGCCAAGGAGATTACGTTGCAGGCTGGTCAGGTTGCGCCCGACGTCGTCACTGGCGACCCACAAATGATCGACGCCATCCTCCGTAACCTTGTCAACAACGCCATAAAATTCACCCCCGACAACGGCGCGGTGACCGTGTCGGCGACAAAGTCCGACGGCGCCATCACACTCGCCGTAACCGACACCGGGATTGGCATGGAGGCGGACACCATCGCGCGGTTGTTCAAATTGGACGACAAGGTTTCCACACCCGGCACGAATGGTGAGCCCAGCACGGGTCTGGGGCTGCAGTTATGTCACGAATTGGCGATGCTGCACGATGGCCCCATCACGATAGACAGCGCGCCCGGCAAAGGCTCCACCTTCAGCTTTCAATTACCGTTGGCGTAATTCAAAGGGTTTACGCCCCGATAACGAACAACACTGCGCAGGCCCTGTTTCGGGCCCCTGCTACCAGTCTTGTGAATCGTATTCGAAATCGAATACATCGCCGCGCCGGACAAACCGCCCCGCCGATGGCAAGGGGAAATGCGCAGTGCAGACAAGGACGTCGGTTTCGCAATATGTTTCCATGAAATCGCGACGGGTCTGTGTGGCCTGGTCGGGATTGTAATCCGGGCGCGCCGTCCATTCCGGATGACGGCATTGCACCGGGCAATGCATCAGATCGCCGCTCATGACCCCGTCCGCGCCGTTCGACGACAACCGTATCGACAAATGGTCCGGGGTATGCCCCGGCGTCGGCTCCAGCCACACCTCGTCATCAAGCGCGAAATCGTTGGCGACCATCATCGCGCGCCCCGCCTCCACAATCGGCAGGACGCTATCGATTAGATGCGGCAACGGCGTGCGCGTATTCAAGTCCTCCCAATAGTCGTATTCCTTTTGGGAAAAGACGTATTTGGCGTTGGGAAAGGTGGGAACCCAACGACCGTCCAGAAGCTTCGTGTTCCAGCCGACATGGTCGGTGTGCATATGCGTGCACATGACGTAATCGATGTCTTCCGGCGTCAGGCCCAGCGCCGCCAGGCCGTCCATGTATTGCGTGCCCGTGGTCTGGTGCCAATTATCCCGCCCCGGTCGGTCCTTGTTATTTCCGACGCAGGAATCGACCAAGATGGTGTGGTGCGCGGTGCGCACGACATAACTTTGCATGGGAAAGATCAAATTGCCCGTGACCGGGTCCATGGCGCGGGGTTGCAGCCATTCCAGATGCGGCGCCCAATCCGCCTCGGTCGTTTCACGAAAAAACTCATACGGATCGAAATCCGGCGAATTCGACTCGATAACCCGATCAATGGAAATACCGCCAAGCTGCCGTTGTGTCATGATCCGCGCATCCTGTTTTAGTGTGAACCAACCGCCATGCGGTGTGGATGGAACGA
This sequence comes from Rhodospirillaceae bacterium, assembly GCA_018660965.1. Classification (GTDB taxonomy): domain Bacteria; phylum Pseudomonadota; class Alphaproteobacteria; order UBA8366; genus JABJJH01. Next base: position 1,748 of record JABJJH010000309.1, read on the forward strand.
CTATACAACCAAATTGATGCGCCTACGGCAATGCCCGTCGGATCAACCGGACCCGCCGTAATCATGCCGCAACCATGCCGGAACCCAGTCAAAATCCCTGCCAAAATCCCCGTCAAAATCCCCGTCAAAATCATTGTAAGCCTCGATAAGTTGGATCATGCTTAACGGTAAGCGGCGAAAACAACCACATCGCATTACGAATTCGCATGGAGGAAAATTAATGTCGGATAATGGTCTGGCGGCGCTGCACGGCGTTCGCGTTTTGGATTTCACGCAGTTCGAAGCAGGCCCGTCCTGCACCGAGGCGCTGGCGTGGCATGGCGCGGAAGTAGTGAAAGTGGAAAACCCCATCGGTGGCGATCCCGGTCGACTGTCGGCTTCTGAGGATGGTAAAACCGACGCCTATTATTTCCTTGAATTCAACGCGAACAAAAAAAGCATCACGCTTGACCTTAAAAGTGAACGCGGCTTGGCGACCGTCAAGGAATTGGCGAAGAAGGCGGACGTCATGATCGAAAATCTGGCGCCGGGCACCATCGAGCGACTGGGCCTGGGCTATGAAGAGATCAAGGCCATAAATCCCGGCATCATCTACACACAGATCAAAGGCTTCGCCGTCGGCAGCCCCTACGAAAAATTTCTCAGCTTCGACATGATCGGTCAGGCGACCGGCGGCACCATGAGCATCACCGGTGAAGCCGACGGTATGCCCTTGAAGCCGGGCCCGACCCTGGGCGACACGGGCACCGGCATGCTGGCGGCTATCAGCATCCTGAGTGCGTTGTACAAGAAAAAAGACACCGGAGAAGGCCAGCACATACAGCTCGCCATGCAGGACGCCATGATCCAATACTGCCGGACCGCGTTGTCCGCGCAATCCGCGACCGGCAAAGCGGCGGGGCGCGCCGGAGCCGGTTCGGTCACGGGCGGCAACGCGCCCATGGGGCTATACCCCTGCAAACCCGGCGGTCCCAACGACTACGTCTACATTTATGTCACCCGCGCCAATAACAGCCACTGGCACCGGGTTCTGGAAACCATTGGACGCCCGGACTTGATCGACGACGAACGCTACGACACCCCGAAAAAACGGGCGGCGGCGAAACCCGAAATCGACGCCCTGTTGATTCCCTGGACACAGGCGCGGACCAAGGAAGAAGCCATGGTCGCCCTGGGCGAAGCCAAGGTGCCGGCAGGCGCCGTTTTCGACACTATGGAGCTCCGCGAAAACCCAAGCCTGAACGAACGTGGCATATTCCAGACGGTCGACCACCCGACCCGCGGTCCCGACAAAATTCCGGTCTGGCCGGTCAAGGCCTCGGGCAACCATGTCCCGCTGAAACCGGCGCCGCTGTTGGGCGAACACAATGAACCCGTATTAACTGAATGGCTGGGCATGTCATCATCGGAGGTTGCGGAATTGAAGGCGTCGGGCGTAACATAACGCCGGTTGTTCCATAATGTGGCGGGAGATGCAGTCATGAGTATTCCGAACTTGGACATAAGGCCCATCGCGGGCGCCCTGGGCGCGGAAATCCATGGCGTCAATCTCGCCAAGGACCTTGATGACGATATGTTCGCAGCGATCCATCAGACGATGCTGGATCACTGCGTCATCATGTTCCGCGACCAGGATATTTCGCCTCAAGCTCAAATAGATTTCGCCAAACGGTGGGGAAAACTGCACAAGCACCCCTTCATGCCGGGCCTCAAAGGCCATCCTGAGCTTCTTGAAATTGTTAAAAAAGAAGATGACGTCCACACCCTGGGCGGCGACTGGCATACGGACCAGATGTTCACCGCCGTCCCGGCGCTGGCGACCATGCTTTACGCCAAGGAAACCCCGCCCGCCGGGGGCGACACGCTGTTCTCCAATATGTACATGGCGTATGACGCGTTGTCGGACGCCATGAAGGCGATGCTGGCCGACGCCCGCACGGTGAATATTTACACCAAGAACAAAGGCCGCGCCGCCGCGATGAAAAACGACTACAGCGACGGCGAACCGGAAGAATATGTACACCCCCTGTTTCGCACCCATCCGGAAACCGGGCGAAAGACCCTTTACCTCTCCTATAAAGGCGTTACGCGCCGTATCGCGGGGCTGAGCGATGAAGAAAGCGGCCCCATTCTGGATTTCCTGATGAAGCACGCAACCCGGCCCGAATTCACCTGCCGGTTTGCATGGGAACCAGGCTCGCTTGGCATTTGGGATAATCGATCCGTCATGCATCTCGCCGTCAACGATTATCATGGTTTTCGACGGGTCATGCACAGGCTGACCATTGAAGGGCAACCCATCAAAGCGGCTTAGTCTCCCGCGCCACCCGCCTGAATTCGTTTACATTTTCGCGTACCCATGATTTTTGTGGTTAACGCTGATTTTTCACGCGAAAATTCCGTGAATTCATCGAATTATTTCAAAACTTTCATCAATATCGAATCAATATAAAATTTTCTTTAATATTTCAGCAAAACACATATGGCATTGCGCAACTTTTGCGATTAATGTCCAAAAAAATAAAAATAAATATCATTAATATCAAGTTAGGCACAAATTTATGGATCATGATGATGATCCGGCGCCGGAATTCCTGGATGGCTGTGCAGCGGAAATTTCAAAGCTATTTCACTACTGGAATAGTTTACGGAATGGTCGCCGGATGCCCGCGCGCTCGGATATGGACCCTTTGGATATTCCTCGCCTGCTTCGCTACATCCAGTTGATTGATGTTTCTCTCGATCCCCTTGAATTTCGCTATCGGCTGGTCGGCACGCGGCTGGTTGACCGCCTCGGGGTGGAGCTCACCGGCAAACAAGTCGGCAATATCGATTCAATTCTCGATGACTACCGCGAAGTTGTCTCGCAACAAACCTACAAATATTCACAAGCTCGGCTTACAAACCCCAAAGAGGACGATAAGGTGGAAGAAACGGTCTACCTACCCTTTTCGGACGACGGCGAGACCGTCAACATCATCATGGTCTGTATCATATAGCCCGAAAGCGCTTTGCCGCCGTTCCCCTTGACCTGGGACGTTCAAATAGCCCAATCATGACATCAATCTTTCATATTCGGGGGGAAGGCCATGACCGACGCGAAAAATGACGACCAACGCCGCAAAATCGAATCCCATTTGGTTGAATTGACCGCCATCCGGCGCGATATCCACCAACACCCCGAAATGGCCTATGAAGAGAACCGGACGGCGGATATCGTCGCCGAAAATCTCGAAAAATGGGGTCTGGAGGTGCATCGTGGACTCGGCGGCACAGGTGTCGTGGGAACCTTGCGGCGCGGCGCGTCGAACCGGTCAATCGGTATGCGCGCCGACATGGACGCGCTATATATTCAGGAAAAGAACACCTTCGATCACCGCTCCGTTCACGACGGTAAAATGCACGCCTGCGGGCATGACGGCCACACGACGATGTTATTGGGCGCCGCGCGATTCCTGGCCGAACACAGCGACATGGACGGCACACTGCATTTCATTTTTCAACCCGCCGAAGAAGGCCAGGCCGGCGCCAAGGCGATGATCGACGACGGCTTGTTCGAAAAATTCCCCTGCGACGCGGTGTACGGCCTGCACAACATGCCCGGGATCGACGCCGGTCATATCGGCGTCCGACCCGGTCCCATCCTGGCCGCCAGCGACCGTTGGACCGTATTATTTCGGGGCACAGGGGGGCATGGGTCCATGCCGCATCAGGGCACGGACCCGACCGTCGCGTCGGCCCAGTTCATATTGGCGTTGCAAACCATCGTCAGCCGTAACACGGACCCGCTGGACACCGCCGTCATCAGCCTGGGCCATTTGGCGGGCGGCGACCCCGGCGCATTGAATATTATTCCCTCCGAGGTGAAAATTGGCGGCACCGCGCGGTCCTTCACCCCGAAAACCCGCGATCTGATGGCCCGTCGCATCCCGGAAGTCGCCGACGCCATCGCCAAAGTCCACGGCTGCACGGCCGAGGCCGCCTATACCAAGGGGTATCCCGCCACGGTGAACTGGGCTGAACAGACGGAAATTGCGGTTCAAGCGGCGGAAGCCGCCGTCGGAACGGCGCATGTGGACCCGAACATCAATCCGCTGCCAGGCGGCGAGGATTTTTCGTTCATGCTGCAGGAACGACCGGGCTGTTACGCCTTCATTGGCAATGGCCAAAAGGGCGGTGACGAATTCATCCATGCGCCCCGTTATGACTTCAATGACGACATCATCGCCGACGGGGTCAGCTATTGGGTTGAGTTGGCGAAGACGGAACTGACACCCTGATTTTAGGGTCGCGAGTCGCACAACATAAATTGGCGAAGCGGTCATTTAGCGCCCAGCGTCACAAACCGGCGACGAATTCCTCGATCAGCGCATTGACCTTCTCCGGAATTTCCACCGGCGGGAAATGGCCCGCATCCTCGAACTCCATATATTGCGAGCCCGGAACGGCTTCGTGAATCTTCTTCTCGTATTTGGGCGGGTCGCCATGGTCATCCAGGCCGCGCAACAACAACAGCTTCGGCTTTAGCGTCGATATCCGGTCCCGCACGTCGAAGGCGTCGATGGTCTTCAAATCGTGATGTTGCGACATCGGGCCGACCTGACGATGCTTTTCAATCAGTCGTTCACGGAAGCCCGCCTCCACCAGATGCATCGCGTCGCGTTGGTATGGAATCCACTCCTCTTCGTAGGACTTCGGGTCCGCCGCCGCCCGCAAGCGCATTTCATAGGTGTCCGGCGCCCGTATTTTCGGTTCCGCCGCAACCGTCATGATCACCAGCCCACTCACCTCTTCGGGATAATCGAGCGCATATTGCAACGCTATCGAAGCGCCAAGCGTATAGCCCACCAGCACCAAATCCTTGTTCATTCCCTGCGCCCAAAGCCATCCGCGCACCCAATCCGTATAGCGCGCGACATCCGGGCACGGCGCCCCGTCCAGATGCCCCGGCAAATCCGGTGCGACGCTGCCTGGAAAATGAGTCGTCTGATATTCGTACGCCGCCGCGCAAGCGCCCGCCCCAGGGCCGTGGATAAACACAAGTTGCGTCATGAAGCAGCTCCCTCCAAGATATAATAACGCGTATAGTATGCGCTGAGGCGCGGCGGACAAGACCGGACGACCGCTTCTATCCCAAAGCCCGTCTTTCCTAACCCATGACAAAGGAAGAAATCGCCAATGGCCACCGTTGAATTCTTTTTCGATTACTCCAGCCCCTGGACATATTACACCTACAGCCGGATCGAAACGTTCTGCGCGAATACAGGCGCCGACCTGGTTTGGAAACCGTTTCTGGTTGGCGGCGTCTTCAACAAGGTGAACCCCAGTGTTTACAACAGACGGGATAATCCGATCCCGCCGAAGGACAATTACTACAAAAAGGATCTGGCGGATTGGGCGCGGTATCTGGACATTGAAAAAAATCCGACCGCCGTGTCGCCCCTCAACAGCGTGAAATCGCTGCGCGGCGCCTTCGTCGCCATCGAGGAAGGCAAAATTGGCCCGTATTCCGGCGCTTGTTTCAAAGCCTACTGGACCGATGGCCGCGACATATCGCAAGAATCCGAGCTTAAGGATATCGCCGCATCTGTCGGCATGGACGGCGATGCGTTTATCGAACGAATAGGGATGGATGACATCAAGAAAAAGCTGTTCGTGAACACCGATGATATTATCGAACGCGGCGGCTTCGGATCACCAACATTTTTCGTCAACGGCGACGACATGTATTTCGGCAATGATCGGTTCGAATTGATGCGCTTTGCGCTGACCGGGGAAAAGACCGCTGTGTCGTAAGGCGCGCCAGCGCTCATAGCGGTTCCATCAGGACAATAAACGGCGGAGCTTGCGAACGGCGGTGTCGGGCGTTGTGAGAACCGGTTTCCCGGTGCGTTCGGCAATCATTTCCGCGGCGCTCGACAGGCTGAATTGCGCCAGCGCGATCACGTCGCACGCCGCGAAGGTTTCCGCCGCAACGTCGGCTGCCGCCAAGTCGTGTCCTTCGCGGTCGCCTGCGATCAAGGCGTCCAACGCCTTCGTCGCCAGGGCCGTCTGCAACTTGAGACCCGGCGCCGCAGTTGTGAACTCTGGCGGCATCGTCACCAACGTCGGCTGGAACGTCGCCAGCAATCCGACCCGCGCTTCCGGTCCGCCAATCGCCACGCATTCCTCGATCATCGCTTCGTTGGGTTTCAGAACTGGAAGCGGCGCCAAATCCTGGGCGCACGCTTCGATACAGGGGCCAAAAGCGGAGCAGGTAAAGAGGATTGCGTCGGCGCCGGTACTGGCGGAATAGCGAGCGAGTTGCAGGAAGCGGTCCGTCATACCCGGTTGCAGCGATCCCGCCGCCGCAAGGTCGCCCGCCAGTGCATCATCCGTCAAATTCACTGTATCGGCGTCCGGCCATAATCGGTTGAACGCTTCCGCAACGGGCGCGATGGAAATGGGCAGGGCGTGAATCAGGGATATGCGCATGTTGAACCAAGATCAGTTTTGTTCGCTACAACCGGTAAATTCGCGCAGCGGTGTCATGAAACAGCATCGCGCGATCCCCCGCCGAATAGTCCTTGGCGACGCGTTTGAAGGCGTTCCACAACACGTTGTAAGCGCAACTGATTTTATCGACGGGGAAATTGGATTCGAACATACACCGACCGGGCCCGAAATGTTCGATGACGGTTTCGTAATAAGGCCG
>JABJJH010000295.1 GCA_018660965.1 Rhodospirillaceae bacterium
ATTCGCAACGGCGAACGGGTCACCGTGCCTTGCGCAACGTCAGGTTTATGCGGCGCCCGCCGGTCAAGGGATCGTCGCCATCGGCAAGCGGCGCGACCCCGTGATAGACCAACCGCGACGGACCGCCCCACACCACCACGTCGCCGCTTTCCAAGCGAATGCGGCGCGGACGATCCTTGCGGCGCAGGCCACCGAACAGGAACGTGGCCGGTAACCCCAGTGAGATCGACACGATGGGCGCTTCGAAGTCGCGTTCGTCCTTGTCCTGATGCAGCGACAACCGCGCGCCGGGTTCGTAGCGATTGATCAGGCAGGCGTCGGGGGTGAAGTCGGCGTATTGCGCGGCGTCGGCGGCGCGGGTCGCCAACGATGCGAACAGCGGCGGCATAGACGGCCAGGAACGTCCGGTATCCGGGTCGACGGGGTCGTAACGATAGCCACGCCGATCCGTCACCCAGCCCAAATCACCGCAATTGGTCATGGCGACGGACATGTCATACCCGCCCGGCATCGTCATATGCCGAAACGGGGATGCGGCGGCGATATTGGTGACCGCCGCCATCAAGGCCGGGGCCTCGGCGGTCGCGAATTCGCGCAAGAGAACCGCGCCTTCGGCGAGCGGCTCGACCGTGTCCCGAAACAAATCACCCGTCATGGGGAGGCGACTTTCATTGGGCGTCGTGAAATATGAGCCCGAGCGTATGGCGGCGCCCGGAGCGCACGCGGCTGACCCCGTGGCGCATATTGACCCGGTAGTCGCCGCGAACGCCTTGCATCGGTCGTTGGCGCACCGGAAAGATCACGCAATCGCCCTGACCCAGGGGAACCACCTCGGCGCGCGACTGCATGCGCGGTCGCTGTTCAGTCAGGATAAACTCGCCGCCGGTGAAATCTGTTCCCGGCGCGGACAGCAGAATCGCCGCCTGCAGCGGAAACACATGCTCTCCGTACAAATCCTGATGCAGCCGGTTGTAGTCATCCTCGCCATATTGCAGAAGCAGCGGCGTCGGTTTGGTTTGGCCCGCCTGATGGCACCGATCCAGATAGTGCGCATGCGCGTCCGGATAGCGGCTATCAACGCCCAGACGCTCGTTCCAGGCATTGGAGATGCGGGCAAGCGGCGGATACAGGGCGGCGCGCAGGCCCGCGACAATTTCAGGCAACGGATAGGCGAAATATTTATACTCCCCGCGCCCGAAGCCGTGGCGCGCCATCACCACGCGGCTGCGGAATGTCTCCTCCACCGGATAGATTTCCGCCAACGCCGCGCATTCCGGGTGCGACAGCAGCGAACCGGCAACGGCGTGGGAGTCTTCTTCCAGGCGCCCGGCGATACCAGTCCAGTCAAGCGAGGCAATCTGCGCCGGAATGTCCGTGGTCATAACGCGCCTTCACGCTCAAGCAGCGCGCGTTTGCGGTCAACGCCCCACCGGTAACCGGACAGCGCGCCGTCGCCGCGCACGACCCGATGACAGGGAATAACGACGGCAAGAGCGTTCGCCGCGCACGCCCCCGCAACGGCCCGAACGGCTTTCGGCGACCCGATGGCGGCGGCGATGTCGGCGTAGCTTGCGGTCGCGCCTACGGGAATGTCCCGAAGCGCACGCCACACGCGGCGCTGGAACACGGTCCCGCGAATATCGAGCGTCGCATCGAAACGGCGCGTCGGGGCGTCGATGAAGGCCGCAACCGTGGCCGCCAATCGTTCGGAGTCCTTGTCGCCGCCGACCGCATCCGCCTTGGGAAACCGGTCTTGCAGATCGCGCGTCAGGGCGTCCGCATCATCGCCAAACAGGATCGCGCACACGCCTTTTCCCGACGTCGCGACCAAAACCGGGCCCAAGGCGCCATCGCCAATCGCGAAGCGGATAGTTTCGGTTTTTGTCTTTTGATCCAGGGTCGTGATCGTCATCGTCCAATCCTCATGAAGTTCCACATGTGATGACGATAAGGGTGGTCGAAACGGCGCGCATTCCGATTCTTGCGGTGTATGAAATCTTACCGATCTATTCGTTCGCCCTACTCTGCCGCCCTACTCCGCTGCGAGCGCGCCGCCGTGCTGGCGATACCAGTCATAGGAATCCACGATCCCTTCGCGCAGGCCGATCCCGGCGCGCCAGCCGAGCGCGTCCAGGCGGCTGACATCGAGCTTCTTGCGCGGCGTGCCGTCCGGCTTGGACGTATCGAACGCCAACTGACCTTCGAACCCGACGACATCGCAGATCAATTCGACCATTTCCTTGATGGTCACATCCTCGCCGACGCCAACGTTCAGCGCGACATCGTCGTTATAATGGCGCATCGTGAACAGGCACGCATCGGCCAGATCATCCACATGCAGGAACTCGCGGCGCGGCGATCCGGTGCCCCAGACCTCCATCGAATCCGCCCGGTTGATTTTGGC
>JABJJH010000476.1 GCA_018660965.1 Rhodospirillaceae bacterium
AATTCCCGCGTCAGTTTGGCGCGCATCCGGACCGCGTTTACATAATCGGCGGCTCGCACGAACGCGCCGCCCATGATGCGCGACCGCGCCAGTTCGCCGTAATCTCCCGGGCGTTCCTGGAACCATTTTTCATGAATGGCGTAGGCTTCGGGGAGCAATATGACCCGGTTCGCCGCCGCGTAATCCGATAGCGGCGCGACATCGACTTCTTGTATTACGGCGCCCAGCCGCGCCAGGGTAGAAAGCGCCGCTTCGATGCCGTCGCCCATTTCCGAATCCGCGATCATGTCGCGATTGTAGAAATGCCGGATAACGCCGATTTTCAGCCCCTTCACGCCATCGCGCAGACCAGCCGTGTAATCGGGAACCTCAACGTCGGCGCTGCCGGGGTCCAGGGCGTCGTGTCCCGCCAGAACGCCCAGCAATATAGCGTTGTCTTCCACGGTGCGCGTCATCGGCCCGACATGGTCAAGCGTGAACGACAATGGGAAGACGCCGCGTCGGCTGACCCGGCCATAGGTCGCCTTCATACCGACGATGCCGCAATTCGACGCCGGGTTGCGCACCGACCCGCCCGTGTCCGTGCCCAGCGCCGCCGGGACCATGCCCGAGGCCAGGGCCGCGCCCGATCCGCTCGACGAGCCGCCGGTGAAATGCGCGCGGTTCCACGGATTGCGCGCCGGGGGCCATGGCAGATCGAAGGATGGACCGCCGATGGCGAATTCATGCGTCGCCAGCTTGCCCAGAAAAACCCCGCCGGCGTCGCGCAGTTTCGTGGTCACGACCGCATGGGATTTGGCGATATTGCCTTCGAGGATTTTCGAATGACAGGTCGTCGCCAACCCTTCGTAATCGATGATGTCCTTCAAGGCGAACGGCACGCCATGCAGCGGGCCGCGCCAGTTTCCCTGGGCGATTTCCGCTTCCGCGTCGCGCGCCTGGGCGGTGGCGATGTCCCACGCCGGCGCCAGGAAGGCGTTGAAGTCCGCATCCAACCGGTCAATGCGCTTGATTTGCGCTTCGGTATATTCGACCGGCGACAGCGACTTGTCCTTGATAAGGGCGCTGGCCTCCGTGATCGACAAATAGGCGAGATCCGTCATCGCGTCAGGCCTTTCGTGTGGTGGGGCGCGCGCTAGCGTAATACGCGGCTGGAAAAACATGGGCGGGTTCATCGGAAGGGACCAGCGTGTTCGGCAGCCGTTCCGTCAACGACTGGGCGAAGGCGAGCGCGTTTTCGACTTCCGGTAAATTAGCGTCGGGCAATTTCGATAAACCGCAAGAATCGGCAATTTCCCTTAACGTTTCGGTCTCTGAATCTGCGTTGTCGCCCTGGGTCATCGGTTCATCCTTGTCGAAATTGTTTGTTGTTTCTAAACAGGGGCGGCCTTAGTCCGAACTAACGGTCGCCGGGCCGCTCAACAAGACCCGGATCAGCCCGGATTGGCGTTCCGTGATCGTCTTGGAAAAGATGCGTTTGATATGGGTGCGAACGGTGTGCTGGCTGACGCCAAGTTCTTCGGACGCTTCCGCCAGGCTCAGGTCTTGCGCCAGAAGTTTGGCCAGGCGCGCTTCCGCCGGCGTTAATCCGTAAAGGCTCGATAGCTGCGTTTCCTTGAGGTCCGGAACGGCTTCCGGGTCGTTTAGAAACACCAGCGCCGCGGGCCGGTCACTGTCGAAGTAGCGCGATTCGGTCCGCAAGGGCGTCACCACCACGGAATAGGCGCGATTCCCGGAAGGTCTATCGATGGACACCGCGCCGCCGCCGGCGCCGCGTTTCTTTTTGCGCTTCTGGTTGGGTTGCCGTTCGAAAGCATCCTTCAAATTGATGAGCTGTCCGTTCTGCTCGCCTTGCAGACCGTCGCGGCTGACCTTGATTCCATCGTCCTGATCGACGATGGCCTGGGCGACCTTGTTCATATGCAGCGGATGTCCGAACACATCGACGACCGCCACCCCCAGGGGCAACCGGTTAATGGCGTCCCACATCGCTTCGCTGTCCATCTGGAGCTTCGCCAGCAGGCTGTTTTCACTCGACAGAATCAGGGAGATCGCGGCGCGGATGCGGCTTGGCATGTCGCTGAACAACGACGCCTCCCCATCGCCGGGAAGTTGCTCGCTGTAGATGCGCTTGGCGGTCGCATCCTCGACAATGCAGGCATAGCGTTCGATGCCGCCGTTGCGCGAGGGAATAGGCGCGATCATTTCGGTTGCCCGGAAGAACCCGCCATGTTTGCGGCGATACCCCACCGGCCCGTGACTTTCTTCTCCGTCGCGGATGCGCGCCCATTTTGCTTCATTTTCGGAATCTGTTTCGTTGACCAACATGCGCGGCGTCATGCGCTTCAACTCGTCGAGTGAATATCCGGTCGCGTCCTGGAATTTTTGATTGGCGTATTCGATTTCGCCATTGGCGTTGGCGATCATGACCAGGATAAGACTTTGCTCCAGGGCTTCGAACAGCGCTTCGAACCCTTCGGTGGCGCGCGGGTGTTTGGTGACGTCTTCCGCCGTGCCCTGCATGCCGCGAAACGCGCCGGTGTCCTGGTCATAGACCGGTAATCCGCTCACCAGGAACAGATGTTTTTCGGCCTCGCGATTTTCGACTTCAAAGAATAGGTCGCGAAATGTCGACTGGTTTTCCCCGCCCGCCTTGAAATTATCGAGCGATACGAACGCGCCGATGTCGCTGAGTTTGCGCCCGATCAATTCCTGTGGGTGCATGCCCAGATATTCAAAGACCCGGAAAGATACAAAGGTCAGGCGGAAATCCGCGTCGGTTTCCCAAATCCAGGCGGACACCAGCCGGGAGAGATTGTACAATCGGTGTTCGGCGGCGGTCGCGCGCATGCGCGCGGCGTCCAACGGGTCACTGTCGCCAGTTTTTGGTAGTGCTTCCGCCATTATCCGCCCTATATCTTCCCGCCTTGAGGTTTCACGTCCTGTGTTTTCACGTCCTGGGGGTTCACGCCGTCACCCGGCGCTTATCGTTGCGTCCAGGCCGCGTCGCGCGACGCTTTCTTCCAATGCCGCATGGTCTCCATCGCCTGGGACCGGGATGTTTTGTTAAATATAATCAGCGACTTGCCCATCGCCGCTTCCATTTCTTCATCGCTGGGGCGCGTCAGCCGGGTCAACGCGAAGATAGACGTAAAAATGGCCTTGCCGATGCCCGACGCCTTACACACGACCGCCATGCGGTCGCCGGACGGTTCGAACAGCAATCGCTTGGCGAATTCCCCGTCGAGCTTGGTGAGCGAGGTGAACATCGCGATGAACAAGGCTATTTCCCCATCCTGCAAGGTCTTCAGCATCAATACCGGGTCGACCTGATCCGCATCCACCAGCGTGTTGGCCAACTGCGCCGATTTAGGAATGTCGGCGGCGGCGTAGGCCGTCGCCTGAATTTCACGCGACACGGCGCGTTGCAGCAAGGAGTCGACCACTCCGGGGTCGAGATCCCAATCGTCGAGAATGCTTTGCCGCAGCGCGCCCGACACCCAGGCGAACATCCGGGTCACGAGTTCAGGGTCAAGTTCGCGCCGCCGCAAGATCGGCTCCTGAAAGGAATCGAAGCGTTTCGATTCCTCAACCAGATACTCCATCGTCTGACGGGATATCGACGCATCCTGGTTGCGCAACAAGGATCCGATGACGTTTTCATTGGCGGTTTCGACTAACCCGGCGGACACATCCTCGCTAATCGCGCGCCGCACGGAAATCGCCAATTGGTGCTCCATCGTGCGATTGCGGATGATCTCCAGCAAATCCTCGTCCTGCAACACGCCGCTTTTGGTCAGGATCGGGTAGGCGATGTCGATGGCGTCGTTCGCCAGCAACCGCACCAGATCGCGCGGCGCGTCCGGCAATTCGGCGAGACAGGCGCTCATCGTGAGCCGAACCGACATTTCCGCGTCATGAACAATGCTGTTCAGTATATCGTAGAGCAGGCTCCGCTCATGGTCGCTCATTGCGTTATGGTCGGCCAGCGGAAACGCCGTGATGTTTTCGATCAATTCCGAACGCGCGCCGGCGGTATTATTCCGCGCCAGTTCGAGCAAGGCGTCGCTGTCGATTTCAGGGGGCATTGGCGCATCCATTAACAATTTTGACGTTCTTCATTTTAGCGAACCAAGAATAAAATATAAATATTTTCGAGTGCTTATAACATGAAACTTGCCATACGCGTCTAATACTGTAAACGAAGCGTCCGTTTGTAAAGTACCGCGTCGTTGCGGAAAGGCCGACGTCGCGCTATGCCGGTGCGATTTACCGCCCGATTGGGCGTTTCTCGTTTGCGGCGTCACAGTTCTGCGGCTAGAATGATGTGTGTTTCCCTGCGTCCGCAATGGCGCGTATTTCCCCACACCCGTTGTGGTGTGGACTTCATGGAGAATATCCCAATGGCGCGGCGCATTGTCACCACGGACCAGCAATACCAACGAGTAGAGGGCGCCTTGGCGCGGTCGGTTTGGCGCGTGTCGCGTATCTTCAACGATCAACGCGGCGTGCCGCATGCGGTGGTTGTGAATGTCGCCGACCACACCAACAGCAAAACCCTGGCGGGCTCCATATTACTGGACCGGCGACGGTTCGAACCGGTTGAACCCGATGGCGTCGAGGACGCACCGGTTCCCGGTTAGGGGTCGCAAGTCCGGCGGACAAGATCATTAGGGGGGTGACATGCGGCTCTACGATTCCCTCATTTCCGGCAACGGTTATAAAGTACGTCTGCTGCTATCGATGTTGGGCCGCGCCTACGACCGGATCGAGGTCGATATTCTTAAAGGCGAATCGCGAACGCCGGATTTTCTGGCGTTGAACCCGAACGGTCGGATTCCGCTCCTGGTGCTTGACGATGGCCGCGCCCTGGCCGAATCGAACGCAATTTTATACTACCTCGCCGATGACACGCCGTATTTCCCCAGCGAAAAATTTGCGCGGGCTTCCGTCCTGCAATGGATGTGTTTCGAACAATACAGCCATGAACCTTATATCGCCGTGGCGCGCTTCTGGCGTGAACATCTCGACATGACGCCGGAACGCGAAGCGGCGCTCGCCGAAAAAAAGGCGCAGGGCGACAAAGCCCTGGCCGTCATGGAGAGCCATCTTGGCGATCAGGACTGGTTCGTGGGCGACACGATGTCCATCGCCGATATCGCGCTTTACGCCTACACCCACGTCGCGGATGAAGGCGGCTTCGACCTTGCGCCCTATCCGGCGATTCGCGCCTGGCTCGGACGGATCGCGTCGGCGCCGGGCTATTGCCCCATCACCCAGGCATAAACACGCGAGACGGAGAAATCACCCGATGGAAGACCCGATACAGCGGCACCCGACCCGCGCGGAACAGCTCGACATTCTGGCGTCACTGGTGGCGTCCCGTGTGGCGTCCCGTGTTGAGGATGGCGCCCCCGTTCTCGATCTGGGGTTCGGAACCGGCTATGTGGCGCATTTGATTCTCGCCAAGAATCCCGCGCTTTCCATCGTCGGCGTGGATCGCAAGGCTGAGTCCCTGGCCGGCGCGCGCGAGGCGTTCACTGGATCGAACGTGACCTGCGTCGAAGGCGACCTTGAAGCAATCCACGACCTTGCGCTGCCCGCCGGGCCGTTTCCGGCCATCTACAGCGTCCTGACCTTTCACGATTTGCCCGATGCGGCGAAACGCGCGGTGATCGACTGGTCGGCGAAAAATCTGGCGCCGGGCGGTTATTTTCTGTTGTACGACCGGTTGCGCATGACCGACGCGCCGCTGTTTCCCCTGCAACAGGGAATCTGGAGCCGGATCGAGCGGGAATTCGGCGCCGGGATGCGCACCGCGCCCGATTTCGACAGCTACATCGACGATCTAGGAACGGACAACCGGCCCGCCAGTCTGGACGAGTACCGGGTCTGGTTCGCTGAATCGGGGCTCGCCTTTCAACCCCTGCACATTCATGGCAACGTCGCCTTGATGGCGGGCGCCCGCCGTTAAGTCGGCGTCACCGAATCAGGGCCTTTAGCGCAGATATTTCAGCTTAGATATTTATAGATACCACTGGCCGTGGACAGGGTTTTCCCTGTGTCCGCGTTCACGACCTTGCAGTCGGCGAAGAACATCGAGCGGCCCTTGCGCACGATGCGGGCTTCCGCGAACACCTTTTCGGCAAAG
>JABJJH010000419.1 GCA_018660965.1 Rhodospirillaceae bacterium
CACGCGACCATACAATTCCACTTGCTTCATCCCCGCCCTCTGCAAAATGCAGAAAGCTTACCACTGGCGGATTTTTACTCCGGCCAACAACCAGACAATCTGGCCGCTTCAGTGGTGGATTATTGCTCCGGCGTTCTCACCCGCCGCCATGATTCCCAACACCGGGGGTGAAAACGCCTTGCTGGACCCCGAACTCGCCTACATCCATCTCCGCGATGAGCGCCCCGATTTCATCACCGCGCTGATGCATCCCGATTGCCTGACAATTCCCGCCAACCAAATTTCGGATGACGACATCAGGCCCGCACGCACGGGACCGGTATTTTCAATTAATCCCGCGAGCGGCCGCCTGCACATGCGGTTCACCGCGCGCAAACGCCACGTTATCTGGCGCGACGACGCCACAACGCATGCGGCTGTCGACTGCCTGCTGGAAATGTTGAATGACCCGGCAGGCCCGGTGATTCGGTATCGTCTTGGTCCAGGCGAGGGCTTGATATCAAACAATGTTCTGCATAATCGAACTGCATTCGATGACGACCCCGCCGCGCCGCGCCTTCTCTACAGAGCGCGATTTCATGATGAAATCGTCAATTAAATTGGAACCGCCATGCTAAATCTCAGCGATCTCATTATTTACAATCCGCAAGTCAATTCGTTCAACGAGTTGATCGACGCTGTTCGCAAATGCGCTTCCGACGGTGAAATTCACTTACAATTCGATGTCAAACCGGACTATCGCGACACGCCCCGGAATTGGGAATGGAAGCTGGAACGCGCCTTTTACCAAGGCGACAAACGATAGGCGAAAGCGCTTTCAAACACTCTTCAGCCGTCGATGCCGAGCAACCTGGCCGCTGTCCCACCAAGAATTGCGATCCGGTCATCGTCGCTCAAATCGGGCGTATTCAGGACCAGATCAACCTCGGTGCTGGTCCACGGAAACGGATAGTCGGTCCCGATCATGATTTGGCCTGGTCCGGTTTCGGCGATCAGATGGCGTAACGCCTCGGGCGTAAACACGATCGTGTCGAAAAAGAGCTGGCCATCTTTCAGATATGACGTCGGCGTCTTCTTGGGCAACGGCCCCACTGTTTCGGGGAACGTTCGGCAGACCGCGTCGGAACGGTTGGCGTATGACCCCAGAAAACCGCCCCCGTGTGCAGCGCAAATCTTGAGCCCGGGAAAGCGGTCCAGCGTCCCTTCAAAGATGAGGTGAGACAGCGCAATCGTCGTCTCGAGCGGGTTTCCGATTGTGTTCGTCAACAGGCCGCTGCCGGAAAGCCGCCCGCTTGGCTCCAGCTCTGTCGTTCCCGTTGGGTGCATGAACACCAACATCCCCAACTCCTCGCATTTCGCCCAAAAGGGATGAAATTTCGGATCGGCGAGTTCTAGGCCCTCCACGCTGCCGCCGACGCTTACACCCTTAAATCCAAGGGTTTTAGCGGCATGCTCGACCTGCTCGACCGCGAGGTCTGGATGTTGCAGCGCCGCAGTTGCGAAGGCGACAAAGCGGTCAGGCGTATTGGCGCAAATTTCGACCAGGGCGTCGTTTTGAATTCTGATCAATTCGGCGGCGGCGTCACGTTCGGCATGGTACCAGTAGGGATTGATGCTGAGCGCCGATACGTCGATGCCCTGCGTATCCATGGCCGTGATGCGCGTCTCGATATCGCTCATCAACAACCCTGCGGCCGGATTGTGCTTATCGATAACCGCCATGGCTTCCGGCACCGCGCAATGGGCGTGCACGTCCACGGTCCTGACCCGGGTTCCGTTGACGACGACTTCACGGCGCCGTGCATGCGAATGCGGCGTCGAACCGCCGGTTCGCTCGCCATCGCCCGGCGCCGCGCTGCGCAATTCGCACCCGACAAACCCAATCCCTGAGAGGCCACTGCTCATCTTTTTCCCCCTTCGACGCCAATTGATTAGCTGTGCGACGACACTGATAGCATTGGCGCGACCGGCATCGGGAGTCACGCAGGCCGAATCAATTCAGGCGAGGGCCGCCGCGCAAACGTCCAATACGTTTAGGTGTTTGGAGGCCTAATTGCCGCTACTTAATAAACGACCTGCACTTCGAACCGTCCGCCGACGTTATCGTCTTGATCATCGGTATTTTTGACGGCGTACCCTTCAAAGGTCAGCTGCACATATTGCCCAACCTTTTGTTGCACCTGAAACCCAAGCCCGTACGAGTCAAAACCCCTGCCGTCGTAATCAATTTTGTTGGCGAATTCCAGAATCATATTGCGGTGATGATCATCCCAGAATGCTTGATACCCCATGGCGAAACCAGCCACGTCGTTGACGAAGGGGCTAATTTCAGCGCCATAACGGCTAAGATTCGGGGACGCGAACAATATTCCCAAGTTTCCAAGCGGCCCGCCATTTATGGCTTCACGGCCAGCTTGAGTGAAGTTGCCTAAAGCAACATAGGGATTCACATACCAAATATCGTCGGAACCAGGGACAATGTGTGAAATTTCAGCCGAGATCAGGGACCCGTCACCCGTGGTGCCTTCGGGTTTACCCACCGAACTATTGATCCGAAATGCTGTGCTTATACCCTTGATACGCTGAATCGATGACAGGCCTAGATAAAATCCATCAGCATTGGCGGAACCATCATCATTCACATAGATAGCATCGACATTGACCGTGTTATTCGCAAAATCCACCGCGGTGAACAATCCAAACATTTCCGGGTCAGTGTCCGTCCCCCCGCCATTATCGAGACGATTCCAGGAATACATGCCCGCAATGCGTAAATTAGGCGCGCCTTCCATATACATATTATTACGAACGAGCCCGACCATATCGACGGTATCGCTTATAAGCATGCCTTTTTGATAAAAGACGTTCTGTCGGCCAACCGTAAAGCCAAAATCGATGGGTTTTATGCCCGCTTTATCAAAAACCGGAAATAAACTGCCCAAATCACCTTCAAAAAACAGCGATTCCACGTCAAGGTTCAGCTCGTTCTTAAAATCCTCATCGGTGCCTTCAAAGACATATTTTGTAAATCGCCCCGGTTCATTGTTGTCAAAGGGCCTTAACCCCAGGAGAATTTTCTCGGTGCCTGTTAATTGTAAATTGGCGTAGAGGTCCGTCCGGTTTGCGATTTCCGTTTCGCGCACGGACGTTGGCGACGCGCCCTTAAACGACTGAAACGCCGTTCTGCTGATCATATAGCCCCAGAGTCGCGGCTGCCATACGGCGCCGATAAGCGGCACTTTAAACCCTTTGCCAAGGTTCCCAACCCCGAGGAAGGCGCCACCCTTTTCAACTGAAGGAAATTCAAGCATCAAGGCAGGTCGTTCAGGAAGGTTTTTTTCAGGCTTGAACGGGACGTATTCTTCCTTGAGCTTCACAACCCCGGTTCGTTGGCCCAATGGGAAGATTGAAAACGGCCCCTTGCTTTCCGCGTAGGACGCACCCGCCGTCATCATGAGCGCCATTGATGTTGCAGCGCCAAGAAATTTAACTCGGAGGTTAGCGTAATCCACAGGCCTATCAAATAACAACATCGATGCTTTCCCTAAACGGTTCTATGGAAACAAAAAGGCGCATGGCGGGACAATCCCGTCAGGCGCCTTCGTAACTATTTAATATTAAACGTCAGTTCTTTTTCCCACAACGTCTGCGCGCTGGCGATCAAGGCGTCCCCTGCTTGCCGTGGGGTCAGGCCGTAATCAAAACCAACATCCTGCATCGCAATCAGAAGGTTTATCGGCGCCATTTGCGAAATCAGCTTAATGTTCGCCTTGTACGGACCTTTCCCCGTCAATGCGCTCGCCGGCACGCTGTATGAACCCCAACGCTCCCCAAGAGGTTCAATGCCACGTTTGTGATTACGCTCAGTCGGAGGCTCGCCGGTAAAGACAAGGGATGACGGTGAGGGCAAAACCCGAGGTAAAGACGTCAACGGATACGGGATCGGGATGACATGTTCGATTTCGCCGCCGCGACCATTTTGCGTGACGAAATATGATTGCAAACTCATCAAATGCTCATCGAGTTCCGCCTCACCAGCGTGAACGTAGGACGAGTGTCCGTCACGCAAATCGCCATTTGGATCCCGGTCACCGGATTTGAAAATAACCTTTCCGTCGCGATCAGTGACATTTACCTGCAGCCAAACCAGACGCTCCCCCGTAAACCCGGTGGGCGCGTTATGGCCGTCCGTGCCATTTCTAACCTGAACCCTGAACTCTATACCGTCCTTGTCGGCTTGATCGGTGATAGTGTCGCCAAGGATGTAACCATTGCGCAAGACCTCCAGGCGTTTTTCGGACGCCCAGGCAAGGGTTTCGAATTGGGTTTCAAGTATCTCCCGAGCATCGAAGCGGTCATCCGCGAATTCCCAATGTTTCGGAAATTTATGACTTTCCGATACTTCGTCTTCAAATTTATCGGTTCCCCATCCTGCAGCGATATCGAATTGCAGCCATTGCCGCAGGGTCGCAATTTTTTGCGCTTCATCGTTATGCGGAAAGATGCCCGCGGGAAGGACGGACGAATCCGGACCCGCAAAAAAGTGGTTCGCTAATTTCCGTTTCTTGGTCGGAACGCCGCCGACAACGGCCGCCGGGCCATATTCGTAACCGGATACTTTGCCCTGGATTTTGCCCATATGGCAGTCCTGGCACGTCTCGCCCCTCGCCGCGGCGGGAGACATCCGGTATTCACTATAGGCTTCTTCCAAACGGAACCCGTTAAAGAGGGTGACGTCATGACACGCCCCGCAGAACACGGGCTCTGAAAGCCCCGTAAACTGTCCCACATCCTTATGGATTTTTCGGCCGGATTTTTTGGGGTCAACCTGAACTTTGAAATCATCGGTGTTTTTCAACACCGCTTCCATTTCATCGTTCCCCATGGGGCCAAAAATCGTGTCGGTTAATCCGCCCTCGACCAAGGCGAGACGCCCACTAACCTTATTGTAGCGCTTATTCACGCGGTGGCACGCCACGCACGTAATCCCTTCACGGGCAGTTGGATGCCGGTCAAGGTTCGATGAAAATTGACTTTCACCCAGATTGGCCCCGATCGGCGAGTGACACCGGAAGCAGAAATCTCCGTTCGACCCACTGGCTAATTCATTAATCTTATTGCTCAGCGAGAGATATACCGGGCTTAACTGCGCGTAGGAGTGCTGCGAAACAGACCACTCTTTATATTGTTTGGGATGACACGTGGCGCAGGTCGCGGCGGACGGATAACGGTTTTCGTCCAAAAGCGCCTTATGCGCCGCTTCCGCATCCACCGGCGCCGCCGTTTTGTCCATCTTGTCCATTTTATCCATCTTGGCCGAAAGCTGGGTCCCGGTCTCAGGTTTAATGG
>JABJJH010000587.1 GCA_018660965.1 Rhodospirillaceae bacterium
ACCGATATTCCTGAATTATGTCCTGGGCCTTGAATCCGCGTCGATGCGCCAGATCATCAAAATTCTGGAAGAAACCTATTGCGGCAAAGTCGGCGTCGAATACATGCATATCCAGGAAGCCGACGAAAAGGCCTGGATTCAGGAACGCATCGAATCGATCCGCAACAGCACGTCCTTTACCGATTTGGGGAAACGGACGATCCTGCAACGGTTGACCGAAGCGGAATGTTTCGAAAAATACCTCGACCGCAAGCACACCGGCTCCAAACGCTTTGGACTGGACGGCGGCGAATCCGTCGTGCCCGCGATTGAACAAATCCTGAAACGCGGCGCGCAGTTGGGGTTCGAGGAAGTCCTGATCGGCATGCCCCATCGCGGACGGCTTAACATCCTCGCCAACATCCTGAATAAACCGTACCGGGCTATTTTCTCCGAATTCGCCGGCAACGCGTCGAGCCCCGAAGGCATCGCCGGGTCAGGCGACGTCAAATACCATCTGGGCACATCGTCCAACCGGGAATTCGACAACAAGAATGTTCATCTATCCCTGTTGCCGAACCCAAGCCATCTGGAAGCGGTCAACACCGTCGTTCTGGGCAAGGTGCGTGCGAAACAGCGCGAGCGCGGCGACACCGAACGCGAAAAAGTCGCGGCGTTGTTGCTGCACGGCGATGCGTCATTCCCCGGTCAGGGGGTGGTGCCGGAAACCTTCGACCTGTCGCAATTGCGCGGCTATCAAACCGGCGGCACCATTCACTTCATCGTCAACAACCAGATCGGTTTCACGACCAGCCCATCCTATTCGCGTTCGTCGCCCTATTGTTCCGATGTCGCCAAAATGGTCGCGGCGCCAATTTTACATGTGAACGGCGACGACCCGGAAGCCTGTGTCCATATCGCGCGCATCGCGACGGAATACCGGCAGAAGTTCAAAAAAGACGTGGTCATCGATTTGTGGTGCTACCGTCGGCACGGGCATAACGAGTCCGACGAGCCCATGTTCACCCAGCCGCGCATGTACAAGAAGATCGCGCAGCACCCGACCACGCGCCAACTCTACGCCGACAAGCTGGAAGCCGACGGCGTTCTGGAACCCGGCGAAGGCGACCGGATCGTGGCGCAATTCGTCGCCGAACTGGACGCAGAATTCGAAGCGTCCGCATCCTACAAACCCAACAAGGCGAACTGGCTGGAAGGCCGATGGGAAGGGTTGCAGGCGGCCAGCGGCGATGATCGACGGGGTGATACGGCGGTGCCAATGAAGGTTCTTCAGGAAGTCGGCCACGCGATTTCCGAACCGCCCAAAAACATGAACATCAACCGTAAAATCCTGCGCCAGTTGGACGCCAAGCGGAAAATGTTCGAAACCGGCGAAGGCGTCGACTGGGCGACCGGGGAAGCGATCGCCCTGGGAACGCTCCTGATCGAATCCACGCAGGTCCGGCTATCGGGCGAAGATTGCCGACGCGGGACCTTCAGCCAACGCCACGCGGTGTTGATCGACCAGGACACCGAGGAAACCTACATTCCGGTCAATCACATTCGCTTTGGCCAGGCCCCCTTCGAGGTCATCGACAGTCCGCTGTCGGAATTCGGCGTCCTTGGGTTTGAATACGGCTACAGTTCCGCCGAACCGCACGCCCTTGTTATCTGGGAAGCCCAATTCGGCGACTTCGCCAACGGCGCACAGGTCATTATCGACCAGTTCATCTCATCCGGCGAAACCAAATGGCTGCGCATGAATGGCCTGGTCATGCTGTTACCGCATGGGTACGAAGGCCAGGGCCCGGAACATTCCTCCGCCCGGCTTGAACGCTACCTGCAGCTTTGCGGCGAAGACAATATGCAGGTGTGTAACATCACCTCGCCCGCGAACTATTTCCACGTACTGCGCCGTCAGGTGCACCGCGATTTCCGCAAACCCTTGATTATCATGACGCCTAAATCATTGCTGCGGCACAAGGGCTGCGTTTCGCGGCTGGACGACTTCGCCACGGGAACGTCATTCCACCGGGTTTTGTGGGACGATGCGCAACTGTCCGGCCAACTGGCGGCGGACAATAAAATTCGCCGGGTCGTCATGTGTTCCGGCAAGGTTTATTTCGACCTGTTCGAAGAACGCGAAAAGCGCGGCCTCAAGGACGTATACATCATGCGGCTGGAACAACTGTTCCCGTTCCCTCGCAAGGCGCTGCGCGAAGAATTGGCGCGCTTCAAGAAAGCCGAAGTGGTGTGGTGTCAGGAAGAACCTGAAAACAT
>JABJJH010000300.1 GCA_018660965.1 Rhodospirillaceae bacterium
ATACGTGGTCAGCGCCGCGCCCTTGTTGCCGCGTTCTTCCTTGACCACCTGCACCAGCATGATTTGCCGACGTTTGATGACTTCCTGAATTTTGTAATTGCGGTAGGACTTGGGGCGTCGGCGTTCAACTTCTTCTTCCATTTCGTCGCCGCCGACAACCTCGACGCTGGCGCCGTCAACCGGCTCTTCGGCTTCTTCCGCAACGGATTCGGCTTCGATCAGTTTCTCTCGGTCGGAAATGGGGATTTGGTAGTAATCCGGGTGGATTTCACTCGAGGCGAGAAAGCCGTGCCGGTTTCCGCCGTAATCAATGAACGCTGCCTGCAGGGATGGTTCGACCCGCGTCACTTTCGCGAGATAGACATTCCCTTTTAACTGTTTCTTGCTCGTCGATTCAAAGTCGAATTCTTCAAGTTTGTTTCCGCTAACAACCGCAACACGCGTTTCTTCGGTGTGGGTGGCGTCGATTAACATGGTTTTCGTCATTATTATTCTCCAGCGGTCGCATCTTCGTACGGTGCATGACTGTGCCGTGCGAACGCGCTGCGCTAAGTTCGGAGAAGCCGTTTTCGTCGCTTATCAATTTGTCGAACGGGAAGATCATAATATTTTCACCAGGACAAAGAATCAGTCGGACGGTAACGTTCTCCGGGCCTGTCAGTATTCGATGTGGACCAGAGATCGGCTTCGTCGGTAATTAAAAAGGTAACCACGCTGGTAACGCTTGGCTTCGCAAACTTTCAATACGGACGCTGGACACTTGTCTTCAGTAGCCGGATTAGAGTTCGCGAGGCGTTCGCGCCATTGAATCAAGGCTGACCTTTATCAATGAGACGCAGTCAATCACGCATGCATAAAATACGCGTTCGATTGCTCTTCCACAAATAGTATTTTCCATTTTCGTGGAATTTTAGAAGGAAAATGACATTCTATTTCTTGAGAGACGGGCGCGAATCGCCAATATACTGGCTTGCATGAATGAAATGTATCGAATCCGCATGATGCTCCGCTTGATCACAGTGTTGTGTGTCCTGGTGTTGTTCCGCCCTGCGGCGGTGCTGGCGATGCCGGAAGTGACTGGTGCGCGAATCGGCACACACCCGGATTCCACGCGGCTGGTGTTGGAACTCAGCGAGCCGGTTCCGTACCAATTGTTCACGCTTGATAAACCATATCGTGTCGTTGTTGACTTTCCCGAAGTACGCTGGCGGGCGCGGCACAACCCTATGCGAGCGTCCACGGGGCTTGTATCCGGTTTCCGGTTTGGATTGTTCCAGAGTGACAATAGCCGGGTGGTGTTGGAGACGAATGTCCCGACCTTTGTGTCGAAGCACTTCATCCTGGAGGCCGAAGACGGTAATCCCACGCGGTTCGTGCTCGATTTGCAGGAAACAAACCGGGCGGCGTTTGCGCCGGGAAAAATGATTCAATCTTCAGGCTGGAAATCAGTCGTGCAACGCCGCGCGCGCGCGCCAAGCGCCCGGCGACCCGCAAGCCCAGGTCGTCATGTTATCGTGTTGGACCCCGGCCATGGCGGGGTCGACCCGGGCACAATCGGCGTGACCGGCGCGTATGAAAAGAAAATCACGTTGGCGATCGCCCGCGAAGCGAAAAGATTGTTCGAAGCCACCGGGCGCTATCGGGTCGTCTTGACGCGCACGCGGGACGTTTATATCAGACTGCGGGACCGGTTCGAAATCGCGCATCGGAACAAGGCGGAATTATTTCTATCCTTGCACGCCGATTCCATCCGTGATCGAAAGATTCAAGGCGGGTCGGTCTATACCCTGTCCAACAGGGCGTCGGACAAGGAGGCGGCGACTTTGGCGGCGCGCGAAAATAAATCCGACATCATCGCCGGCGCCGATTTATCGGGATACGCGCCGGAGGTATCTGAAATCCTCATCGATTTGGCGCAGGGCGCGACCAACAAGGAATCCTGGTTCCTGGCGGAAATGATGGTGAAGGAACTGGGGCGGCGGACCAAACTGTTGCGCAATTCGCATCGCTTCGCGGGGTTCGCCGTTCTGAAGTCGCCAAATGTTCCGTCGGTGTTGCTGGAACTCGGGTATTTGTCGAACCGCACCGACGAGAAAAAACTCAGCAATCCAGCGTATCGAACGCGCATCGCCCGCGCCATGTTGCAGGCGATAGATAAATATTTCGAACGAAAAATCAAGTTGCGGAAATCCTAGATCCCATTGCCATCCCGCCCTTTCCAGTCCGCCATATCTACGCCACAATTTTCAACTACGCCTGACCAACCGCTCCGCTTGGATAACATGACCTTATTAATCACATGCGATTTTTGCTGAAACTGTTCGTGATTGCGCTATCGCTGGTCGTCGTTCTGGCGGCGGCGGGCGCCGGTGGGGCCGCCTATGTTTTGTACCGGTATGGCCGTGATTTGCCGGATTATAAGCAATTAGCCGATTACGAACCCGCGATGATGACGCGGGTTCACGCAGGCGATGGGCATTTGATCGCCGAATACGCCAAGGAACGTCGTGTCTTCGTGCCCGTCGCGGCCATGCCCCGGCGGGTCGTCAACGCCTTCATCGCGGCGGAAGATCAGAATTTTCAAACCCATCCGGGCGTCGATGTGGTCGCCTTGGCGCGGGCCGTGGTCATGAATGTCATTAACTATTCGCGCGGTCGCCGACT
Source organism: Rhodospirillaceae bacterium (assembly GCA_018660965.1). Classification (GTDB taxonomy): domain Bacteria; phylum Pseudomonadota; class Alphaproteobacteria; order UBA8366; genus JABJJH01. Next base: position 2,665 of record JABJJH010000300.1, read on the forward strand.
TATTGGCGCGTCGACGATCACGCAGCAGGTCGCCAAAAATTTCCTGCTGACCAACGAAGTGTCAATTGAGAGAAAAATCAAGGAAGCCATCCTGGCGTTTCGCATCGAACGGGCGTTGCCGAAACAGCGCATACTCGAATTGTACCTGAACGAAATCTACCTGGGTTACGGTTCCTACGGCGTGGCGGCGGCCGCCTTGAATTACTTCAATAAATCTCTTGATGAATTGACGACAGCGGAAGCGGCCTATCTGGCGGCCCTGCCCAAGGCGCCGAACAACTATCACCCGATCCGCAAGGCGCGCGCCGCCAAGGGGCGCCGGGATTGGGTGATCACGCGTATGCTCGTAGAAGGCTACGTGGACGCCGATACGGCGAAACTCGCCAAACAATCGGCGTTGCGGGTCATCCCGCGCACCGCCACGGAATTCATTGAGGCCGATTACTTTGTCGAGGAAGTGCGCCGGGAATTGGCGGACCGGTTTGGCGAGGATCAGCTCTACGAAGGTGGATTGTCGGTGCGTACGACGCTCGATTCGAGACTCCAGGCGATTGCGGAACAGACCTTGCGCCAAGGCTTGATCACCTATGACCGCCGACACGGTTGGCGCGGCCCCCTGACCAATGTCGCCATCGACAACGGATGGTTTGGACCGCTGCGCGGGGTGAAACCGCCCTTGGGCGTCGATGAATGGACTCTCGCCGTGGTGCTCGGCATTGATGATGAGGGCGCGGATATTGGCCGCAGCGATGGGCGTGTGGGGCGGCTACCGTTCAAGGAACTGACCTGGGCGCGTCAACCGCGCGAAAACCGTCGTCTGGGACCGAAAATCAAGCATGCGAGCGACGTCTTGAAAATTGGCGACGTGGTGTTGGTCGAAGCTTTGCTGGAAGCGCCGCCTAAGGATCTCGAGAAGGCCGAAAATGTATCGGCGCCACTGGCGCCGCCGAGCGAGGCGCGATATGGCCTCCGCCAGGTTCCGGAGATCGAGGGCGCCATCGTCGTTCTCGACCCCCACACCGGGCGCGTGTTGGCGATGAATGGCGGTTTCCATTACGCATTGAGCGAATTCAATCGCGCGACCCAGGCGTTGCGCCAACCGGGATCGGCGTTCAAGCCCTTCGTCTATCTGGCGGCGTTGGACAAGGGCTATACGTCTGGCACATTGATCCTTGATGCGCCGTTTGTTCTTGATCAGGGGCCGGGACAACGGAAATGGAAGCCGGCGAACTATTCGAAGAAATTCTATGGCCCAAGCCCGATGCGGATCGGGATCGAAAAGTCCCGAAACTTGATGACCGTGCGGTTGGCGCGCGCGATTGGCATGGATACCGTGTCCGAATATGCGCATCGGTTTGGCATTGTGGAGAACATGCCGCAACAATTGTCGATGGCCCTGGGGGCGGGTGAAACCGTGTTGCTTCGGTTGACGGCGGCGTATGCGATGCTTGTGAACGGCGGTAAACGGGTGACGCCGACGTTCATCGATCGCATTCAGGACCGCAACGGCAAGACCGTGTTCCGCCATGACGCGCGACCCTGCGAAGGTTGCGTCGTGGAGGGATGGGGTGGCGAGCCGGTTCCTGAAATTCCTGACCAGCGTGAAATCGTCACCAGTCCGGCGAGCGCTTATCAGATTGTCTCCATGTTGAAGGGGGTGGTGCAACGCGGCACCGGTCGGCGTATTCGCGCGGTCGGCAAGCCGCTTGCGGGGAAAACCGGCACGACAAACCGGGAAATGGACACATGGTTTATCGGATTTTCGCCCGATCTCGCGGTTGGCGTTTTCGCGGGCTTCGATACGCCGCGCCCGCTTGGCCGCCGGGAAACCGGTTCCTCGGTTGCGGCCCCGGTGTTCCGGGATTTCATGGCGTTGGCGCTGAAAGACAAGCCCAGTATCCCGTTCCGCATTCCCCCGAGCGTCAGGCTGGTGCGGGTGGAATCCGCCACCGGTCGGGCCGCCCGGCCCGGTGACAAGCAGGTAATCCTGGAAGCGTATAAAATTGGCGCGGTCGATGGCGAGACGGTATTGATCGACGGTTCGGACGAGCCCGGCGGCGGCGGTTTGGATCGACCTGAGGCGCAATTGGGCGGAAAATACTGACCGTCGTCGCCGGGGTTCAGGATTTATGATAGACAAGGCTTGCTTTGCCCGCGTGGATTTTGAATAACTCGCGCTCAATTGTCCTGACGCACGGAGATCATGATGCGCGCGGAAATCCAATCTGTCGTTGACGAAACCAAGCAGTCGCTGGAACTGCTGAGGAGGTCTCTTTGACATTGATTCTGCCCGGATTCGCCTCGACGAACTGAACGCGGCGGCTGAAAACCCCGACCTTTGGAACGATCCCGCCGCCGCGCAGTTGGTCATGCGCGAACGCACCAAGCTGGATGATGCGATCTCCGGGATCGAAGCCATGGAATCGGGGTTGGTTGAAAACCTCGAACTATTGGAAATGGCCGAAGCCGAGGATGATTCCGATATGGTGAGCGAGGCGGAGACCGCCTTGATCGCCTTTCGCGATGTCGGCGCCAAGCGACAGTTGGAAAGCCTGCTGTCCGGGGAAGCCGATTCGAACGACACCTATCTTGAAATTCATGCGGGCGCGGGTGGGACGGAGTCGCAGGACTGGACCGAGATGCTGCTCCGGATGTACACGCGCTGGGCCGACCGGCGCGGCCACAAGGTCGAACTTCTGGAAGAAAGCCCGGGCGAGGAAGCCGGCATCAAATCGGCGACCATCCGAATTCTGGGGGCCAACGCTTATGGTTGGCTCAAGACGGAGACGGGCGTCCACCGGTTGGTGCGAATTTCACCGTTCGATTCCCAATCCCGGCGTCACACCAGTTTCGCGTCCATCGATATATATCCGGTCATCGACGACACCATCGATATCGAAGTCGAGGACAAGGATATTCGCATTGACACTTATCGCGCGTCGGGCGCGGGCGGGCAGCATGTTAACCGCACCGATAGCGCGGTGCGGATCACCCACGAACCGACCGGCATCGTCGTGCAATGCCAGAACGACCGTTCCCAGCACAAAAACCGGGCGGCGGCGATGAAGATGTTGCAGGCTCGGCTGTACGAGCGTGAATTGAAGCGCCGGGAAGATGAAACCCGCGCCGAGCACGAAGCCAAATCCGATATCGGCTGGGGTCATCAGATCAGGTCGTATGTCCTGCACCCGTATCAGATGGTGAAGGATTTGCGCACGAATGTTGAAACCGGCAACGCGCAGGGCGTGCTTGACGGCGATCTGGACGATTTTTTGGAAGCAGCCCTTGCCGCGAAAGCCGACAAGACGCGGCCTGAAGGCGCATAATCATTCCACCAGCGATTCGTACCAGTCGGCGGAAAAACCGGCGGCGTCCCGCGCGGCGGTGTTGAAGGGTGGTTTGATCCGACTTGTGAAGTGACGCCTCACCAGGTCCCGGTAGGTCGTCTTGGGTTCCAGGCCTCGTTGCCCCGCGACCCATTCAAACCAGCGGACACCGGCGGCGACATGGCCGACTTCGTCCTGGTAGATGACTTTCAGAACCGCGACGCTGTCCGTGTCGCCAACGCTTTCAAGCTTGTCGATCATGCCTGGGGTGACGTCCAGCCCGCGCGCTTCCAGCAAGAGCGGGGCGATCGCCAGTCGCGCCAGAATATCACCGCTGGTTTGTTCCGCCGCGTCCCACAAACCGTCATGGGCGGGCAGGTCGCCATAGGCTGCGCCGAGCATCCCCAGACGGCCGGACAGCAGTTGAAAATGTTTGGCTTCCTCATCGGCGACCGCGACCCAATCGTCGTAAAATGCAGGCGGCAGGTTCGATTCCGTAAACCGTGCGATGATGTCCCAGGCCAGGTCGATGGCGTTCAGTTCAATATGCGCGACGGCGTGTAAAAGCGCGATCCGTCCCGCCGCGCCTTTATTGATGCGGCGGCGCGGCATATCGCGCGGCGGCTTGAGTTCCGGTCGTGAGGCCCGCAAGGGACGCAGCGACGGCGACGCGCGCCCGACATCGACGATGGCGCCCGACCGCCATGCGGCGGCGACGTCGTGGGTTCGCCGCGCCTTGTCCGCCGCCTGCGGTGTTTCAAGAATATCGCAGGCGGCGCGGGCGAGCGTTATCTCGTCGCGATCAGGAATCGGCGACCAGCTTTTGTTCCTGAACGCCGAGTCCTTCGACACCCAACCGCATGGTGTCGCCGGGTTTCAGAAACACCCGGGGTTTCTGTCCCATACCGACGCCCGGTGGGGTTCCCGTCGCCACCACGTCGCCGGGTTGCAACGACATGAAGCGGCTGAGGTAGCTGATCAGAAACTGCACGCCATAGACCATCGTGTTGGTGTTGCCGTCCTGGTAGCGATGGCCGTTGACTTCCGTCCACAAACCCAGCGCCTGCGGGTCGGCCACTTCGTCGGCGGTGACCAGCCAGGGCCCCAGCGGACCGAATGTGTCGCAGCTTTTGCCCTTCGTCCACTGGCCTTCCATGCGGATTTGAAAGTTTCGTTCGGACACGTCATTGACGACGCAATACCCGGCGACGTGGGACATCGCGTCGGCTTCGCTGATGTACTTGCCGCCCTTGCCGATCACGAAGCCGAGTTCGACTTCCCAGTCGGTTTGTTCGGAATCCCGTGGAATGAGAACGTCGTCATTAGGACCATTGATCGCGCTGTTGGCTTTCATGAACAGGATCGGTTCCGGCGGTACTTCGCCGCCGGTTTCCGCCGCGTGGTCGGAATAGTTCAATCCGATGCACATGAATTTGCCGACGTCGCCGACACAAGGCCCAAGACGCGGCGATCCATCGACTTTCGGCAATGTGGTCGGGTCTATCGCCTTCAACTTTTCAATCGATCCCGGCAACAAGGCGTCGCCGCCAATATCGGCGACTGCGCCGGAGAGATCACGAATGGCGCCGTCGGCGTCAAGCAGCCCCGGCTTTTCCGCGCCCGCCGGTCCATAACGAAGAAGTTTCATGTGGTTCTAGCCCCCTGTGTTCGCGCCGCGCGAAATCGCGGTCGCGTTTCAAATTCGAAGAAAATTAGATGTTTAGATGTATTGCATACGTCGAAAAAATTCAATTGGCCCCGTTGCCGAAGCCCCACTACCGGAGCCCCATTATCGGAGCATCGCCGCGATGCGGTCCATCGCCGTGCGCAGCAATTCCGGTTCCTGGGCGAAGCAGAGGCGCAGCCAGCCCTCACTATCGTCGCCGAAGGAGATGCCGGGCGCGACGCCGACGCCCGCCTCGCGCACCAGACGCTGCGCCAGCGCCATGGAGTCGGTTTCGCCTTCGATGGCGAAGAAGGCGTAAAAGGCGGCCTGCGGCGGCGATATGCGTATCCGGTTCACCCGGCCCAGAACGTCGCAGACGATGTCCCGGCCCACGGCGCAATAATCGCGGAATTCGTGGACGAAAGGTTCGCAGTGCTGGATGGCCGCGAGCCCGCCCGCCTGAACAAAGGCGGGCGAGTTGCTATTGGTCAACTGCACGATGGAGCCCAGCGTCTTGAAAACCGACGGCGGTGCGGTCAGCCAACCAAGGCGCCAGCCCGTCATGGCCCAGCTTTTGGAAAAGCTGTTAACGGCGAAGACGGCGTCTTCCGATTCGCATATGTCCAGAAAAGACGGGGACGTGGCGCGGTCATAGACGATGCGCTTGTAGACTTCGTCGGCGATGACCCAAATGCCGCGTTGACGCGTAAAGTCGAGGATCGCTTGTTGTTCCGCCGCCGAACACATCCATCCGGTCGGGTTGTTGGGGGAATTGATGAACAGCGCCCTGGTGCGGTCGTCGCAGGCGTCGAACAACCGGTCCAAATCAAGCCGCCAGAGCCCATCGTCGCCGTAATCCATGGCGACCCGCCGCGGTTCCGCGCCCATGATCGCGACCGCGCCGTCGGCGTTCGGCCAGACCGGGGTGACCAGAACGACATTATCCCCGGAATCGCAAATGGTCTGCAGGGCGACATGAAGCGCGGTCATGCCGGACGCCGTGACGGTGATGCGGTCGGCCTTGATTTCGCGACCGTGCAAGCCGCTGTCGTAGGCTGCGATGGCGTCGCGTAATTCGTCGCGACCGCTTTCCGCCTGATAGAATGTCTCGCCCTTGTTGAGCGATTCAATCAACGCGCGGCGGGGAATTTCCGGCGTCGGCAGATCGGATTCGCCGTACCATAGTGGAATGACCCCGTCGAACTGGGCGCCGTAAATTGAAATGTCGCTGATGCCCTGGGGGCGCAACGCGGCGACGGTGGATCGGATTGGGGCTTTCACAGCAACGCCTTCGCGGCGTCGAGAACTTTTTCCACGTGACCCTTGACCCGAACCTTGCGCCAGACCTCCTGAACAACGCCAGCTTTGTCGATCAGGAAAGTGCTGCGTTCGATGCCCATGTATTTTCGGCCATACATGTTTTTCTCCACCCAGACGCCGAAAGCCTCGCAGGCGGCGCCGGACTCATCGGATGCGAGCGTGAAATTCAAATCGTGCTTGGTTTTAAACTTGTCATGTCGTTTCACGCTGTCTTTTGAAATGCCAATGATCCGCGCCCCGGCGTCCGCGAATTGGGCTTGCAGGTCGCGAAAGGCGAGGGCTTCGGTGGTGCATCCCGGCGTGTCGTCCTTGGGATAGAAATAAACGATGACGGCGCCGTCTTTTAAATCTGAAAGCGTCACTGTTCCGTCGCCGTCGGTTGGAAGGGTGAAATTTGGCGCGGCGTCGCCTTGTGCCAAACTCATGAAGCCTCTCTTTCAATTATTTTGTCGAATACGGACCGAACGCGACCGGCGGCGGCGTTCATGTCCGCTTCCAATGCGTCGAAGTCTTGCGCGCCACCGGCTTGGACAAGCAGGTTTCGTTGGCCAATTGTCATTTCCGATTCACGGGCGGAATTTTCCGCGGTCAGCCGCAGGATGCATTGCAATTTTTGCCATAGCCGCAAGGTTTCCAAAAGAACCTGCGCGTCGCTGGCGTCGAGGCAGGTCGCATCGCGCAAATTTTCGAGCGCTTCGAACGTGTTCGTCGATAAGACGCCCGCGTTGTCTGCGGCGTGGCGCAACATCAGAAATTGCGCGATGAATTCAATATCGATGAGCCCGCCGGGACGATATTTAATATCCCATGGCGATTGACCGTCGTGTTCCTGGGCGATGCGGGCGCGCATTGTCGCAACATCGTTGCGCAAGGCGTCGTCGTCACGGGGGTGGGTGAGCGTCCGGGTCAGGATGGCGGATATTTTTTGCGCTAATTCCGGCGGCGAATCCACGATGCGCGCGCGGGTCAGCGCCATGTTCTCCCAGGTCCAGGCGCTTTCCGCGTGATAGCGGTCGAAGCCTTCCAGCCGCGACGCGATGGGTCCCTTGTTGCCCGAGGGTCGTAGACGCATATCAATTTCGTAGAGCGACCCTTCCCCCGTCTGCGCCGATATGGCGCTGATCAGGCGCTGGGACAGGCGCGTGAAATACAGGCTGGGCGCGAGCGGTCGGTCGCCGTCGGAACCGACAACGTCGGAATCATGGTCGTAGACAAAGACGAGGTCCAGATCGGAACGCGGCGCCATTTCCCGACCGCCCAGTTTGCCAAACGCCAAAATCGCCATGACGCCGCCGGGAACGCGTCCGTGCTGGTCCGCGAATTCTTCCTGCACCTTGAGCCACAGCGCCGTGATGGCCGCGTCGGCGATGGCGGACAAGACGGTCCCCGCGCCCGCGCCGTCGGTCATGCCCCGCAGGAGCTGGACCCCGATCTGGAATCTGTTGTCGTTGGTCCAAAGCCGGACGGCGTCCATGACATCCTGCAGATCGGAAGCTTGCGCCAGGGACCGTGATAACGGGTCCATAAACGGGTCGTTTCCATCGGCGGGTCCGAAAAAATCGGGCGTCAAAACAGCGTCCAGGCAGGACGGATTTCGCCGCAGCCAGTCGGACATATGCGGCGCGGTCCCCATGATTTCGGCAACCAGATCCAACAGCGAAGGATTGGCGGCGAACAGCGAAAAAAGTTGAACGCCGGCGGGCAATCCCTGAAGGAACGAATCAAACCGGATCAGCGTCGCGTTGGGGTCGGCGGTGTCGGCGAAGGCGCCGAGCAAACGCGGCGCCATTTCGGTGAGAAGTTGTCGCGACCGTTCGCTGCGCGTCGCGTTGTAGCGGCCATGGTGCCAGGCGCGAATGATGGACGAAACGGTTCGCGCGTCGATAAACCCCATATCCTCCAGATTTTTCACGGTGTCGGGGTGATCGTCCGCGCCGGTGAACACAAGCGCGCCGCCTGCGCCCAAATCGGCGGAATCCTCGAACAACGCGGCGTAATGTTGTTCCACCAGCTCCAGGTAATGCAGAAGTTCGCGCCGGAACGCAGCGTCGGTCTCATAGCCAAGGAAAATGGCGAGAGCCCGGACGTCGTCGTCGGATTGAGGAATGTCGTGGGTCTGCGCATCGTCGACCATCTGTATCCGGTGTTCGACGCCGCGCAGGTAATGGTAGGCCTCGATAAGTTCGTTTGCGGTTTCTTCGAGGATATGTCCGTGTTCCGCCAGCGTCAGCAGGGTTGCGCAGGTTTTCTGGCCGCGCAGGTCTGGATTCCGCCCCCCCCAAATGAGTTGTTGGGTTTGGGC
>JABJJH010000646.1 GCA_018660965.1 Rhodospirillaceae bacterium
GAACTCAGCGACATGATCATGCATTTCGGCCATAACGCGCGCGAATCGCACCCGATCATTTTCTGGCGCGCGGCCGATCACAAAAAGAAAAAGGACATCCCGACGGTGATCGTCGATCCCCGGCGCACCGGCACGGTCATGGGGTACGAAGACATCAACCCTAAAAATACGGTCCATGTGCCAATTTTAAATGGCGATATCAGCTTCTTGAACGCCATTGCTCATGTTTTGCTGAAGGATCACGACGACGTTGTTGATTGGAATTTCGTTAAGGAACACGCCTCCGGCTGGAAGAATTACGTCGATATGGTTCTTGCCGACTACTCTCCCGAACAGGTTCAGGACCGTATGGGAGGCCCGAACCATGACGTTTCACCGGCGCTGATACGCCGGGTCGCGGGCATGTTCGCCGACGCCACCCGCAAACGCCTCGCCCGCGCCAAGGGCGGCCAGAAAGGCGGCTATGGCGGCGTCATCATCATGTGGGGCATTGGCTATAACCAACACATCCATGGCCAGCACAACGTCATCGCCATTATTAATCTGCTGACCCTGACGGGCAATTTGGCGAAACCGGGTTGCGGCCCCTTCTCAATGACCGGCCAACCCAACGCCATGGGCGAACGCTTCACCGGCGGTTTGACCGGAAGGCTTCCCTTCAATCAGCCGCTGAAAAACGCGGCGCACCGGAAGAAAATGGCCAAGGCGTGGCGGGTGCCGGAAGCGAATCTCATCAATGCGATGAATTCAAAGAACCCCGGCTATGCGGTCGGCATGATGGAACGGGCGCAAAAAGGCGACGTCAAGGCGTTCTTCTTTGTCTACGCCACCCATATCGATCTGCCCGATGTCCAAAATCTGGTGCGCCCTGCGCTCGCTAAAACCTTCAATGTGGTTCAGGAAATCTACCGGCACGCGCCAAACAACCTGTATGCGGACGTGATCTTCCCGGCTGCGACCTGGGGTGAAGTCGAAGGCGTCTATATCAGTTCAGAACGTCGGTTGAATATTTGTCAGAAAGCGGCGGAACCGCCTAAGGGCTGCCGTCCGGATCTGGACATGGTCATCGACAAGGCGAAGGGCATCGGCAAATTGCTGGGCCTCGACATGGAAAAGGTGCTGCCGTATCAGCGCAAGGCGGACGGTTTCTACGCCGCGGAGGAAATTTTACGCGACGTGATCGCCGCTTCCGAAGGCACGGACACCGATTTAAGCGGCATGCTGGAAGTCGAGAAACTGGACAAGATGACCCCGTACCAGCAACTTGCGGAACTGCGCGGTATCCAGTGGCCCGCGCCGACCTATGAAATTGCGCAGAACGGCGGCACCAAACGGCGCTTTATGCTTCAGGAAGGCGCCTGGGCGAACAAGCCGTATGGTTATTTCCGCACCAAGGATGGCAAGGTTCACATGAAGTCGGTGGGCCAAGACTATACCGACCGCACTGAAATCACGAAACAATTGATGCGGTTTGGCGCCGAGAAGGACCTTTACACCATCGACCATATGGATTTGATGAAAACCGCCCGTGACAAGGGATTGACCCCCGATATTCCCGACGAGGAACATCGCGGCAAGGCCTGGGACACTGTTCCGAAGGACAAGTACCCGTACTGGTTCGGCCTGGGTGTTGTCTACGAGCACTTCCACACGGCGAAATCAAACCGCAGCCCGACGACGCGGCGGTTGGTGCCGGAGATGTATGTGGAGATGCACGAAGATGACGCCAAGGATCTGGGTGTTAAGGACGGGGACAAGCTCCGCGTCGTGACCCGGCGCGGTTCCCTGGAGGCCCGTGCTCAGATCGGCACGAACTCTCTCGTTAAACCGGCCCGGAACAACGTCCCGCGCGGCTATATGTTCGGTCCGTGGAACCTGTCCGTCGCCGACAGCGCCGATCCGAAGAAAAACAAATGGCTGGCGAATGGCGTGACCAGCCGCATCTGGGACCCTGTGTCGGGTCAGGTGGATTTCAAGAAAAGCGCCTGCCGGATCGAAAAAATCTGATCCGGATCTGGTGGCGGTGAACGATGGAACGCAGAACCTTTGTCAAAGCGCTGGCCGCCGGCGCCATCACGGCGGCGGTCCCGGAAACGGGATTCGCCCGCCGCGCCGACGCGCCGTTCCGGTTTCTGCGACCGCCCGGCTCGTTGGACGAGGATGAATTTCACACCCGTTGCATTAATTGCGGCCAATGCGGGGAGATTTGCCCCAACCGCTGCATTAAATATTTCGGGTTGGAAAATGGCGCGGAATCCGCCGACACCCCCTACATCGTGCCACGTGAAAAAGCCTGTATCCTGTGCATGAAATGCGGCGATGTTTGTCCAACGGGCGCGATTACGCCGATTAAACGGGAATTCACCGCCATTCTGGACGACGTCAAGATGGGGCACGCCGTCGTCGACGAAAGTCTGTGCCTGTCCTTTCAGGGCAAGACGTGCGGCGTGTGCTATCGCGCCTGTCCGTTACCCGACGTCGCAATCACCGTCGGCATGTTGGAGCAACCGCACGTCACCGATAAATGCGTTGGATGTGGCCTTTGCGAACGATCCTGCATCCAGTTGCCCCAAGCCATCCGGGTTATTCCCAGTCACGATTAAGAAACGTCACGATTGACCCCAGCCTGAATTGAGCGAAGCCCACATGCAACCTGAAACACCCTTCTTTCTATGGCGCCATTTGAACAAACTTCGGTGGGTAACGTTGTGCGTGGTGTTCGCGATGCTGATCTTTTTGCCATTCGCGCATGTTTATCAAACCTTCGTCGCGGCGCATGCCTATGACTTGCTGGCGCCGTC
>JABJJH010000230.1 GCA_018660965.1 Rhodospirillaceae bacterium
GTGGCGGCGCCGGAAAAGAGCTTCGCATTGGAGACAACCTGGGCATGGATTTCCAGACCGATAACGATTTCCCAATCGCCCGTACGCCCTTTCAACAAATTCGACATCCTAGCCCTCCCCAGCGATAAATTGAGGCCGGGCCGTGAACGCTGCGGCCCGCTCCACAATTTCGGCGGCCCGGAACATGGTTTCTTCGTCGAACGGTCGTCCAATAATTTGCAGCCCCAACGGCAAGCCATCCGAAGACAGGCCCGAGGGAACCGAGATCGCCGGCAACCCCGCCAGCGACGCGGGCACGGTGAACACGTCGTTCAGATACATCGCAATCGGGTCATCCATTTTTTCACCCTGTGCGAAAGCCGCGCTCGGCGCCGTCGGCGTCAACACAACATCCACTGCTTCCCAGGCGTCGTGAAAATCCTGAGCGATGCGGGCGCGCACCTTTTGCGCCTTTAAATAATACGCATCGTAATACCCAGCCGACAGCACATAGGTGCCAACCAGGAGACGCCGTTTCACTTCCGCGCCAAACCCTTCGCTGCGGGTATTTTCATACATGTCCTGCAAGGATTCGCCGTCCACCCGAAGGCCGTACCGAACCCCGTCATAGCGCGCCAGATTGGAGGACGCTTCCGCAGGCGCGATTATGTAATACGTCGGCAATGCATATTTTGTATGCGGCAAGCTGATATCGATAACCCGTGCGCCCGCATCCTTCAGCCATTCGACACCCTGGCGCCATAAAGCGTCAATTTCGCCGGGCATTCCATCGACGACGTATTCCTTGGGCACGCCGACCCGTAATCCCCGAATGTCGCCGGTCAACGCCGCCTCAAAATCGGGAACGGCTCGCTCCACGCTGGTGGAGTCCTTGGGGTCGTGGCCCGCCATGGCGCCCAGCATGATGGCGCCGTCGCGCACCGTGCGCGTCAACGGCCCGGCCTGATCCAGCGACGAGGCGAACGCGATCACGCCCCAACGCGAACACCGTCCATAGGTCGGCTTCATACCGACGACGCCGCAAAACGCGCCTGGTTGTCGGATCGACCCGCCGGTATCCGTACCCGTCGCACCCATGGCGGCGTGTGCCGCGACCGCTGCGGCTGAACCACCAGACGATCCGCCCGGCACCAGCGCAGCGTCATCGCCACCGGCCTTCCAGGGGTTGGCGACCGGGCCGTCATAACTGGACATATTCGACGATCCCATGGCGAATTCATCCATGTTGGTCTTGCCAAGCATGACCGCCCCGGCGCGCCACAAATTCGCCGTCACCGTCGATTCATAGGGCGGTGTAAAACCATCGAGAATATGGCTGCACGCCGTCGCCTTGACCCCTTCGGTGCAAAACAAATCCTTGATCGCCACCGGCACGCCTTCCATGGCGCCGACGTCACCGCTGGCGCGCCGGGCGTCTGACGCCGCAGCCATGGCGCGCGCTTTATCCGACGTTTCGGTGACATAGGCGTTCAAGGGCCGCGCGGCCTCCATCGCGCCAATGTGCGCCTCGGTCAGTTCCGTCCCGGTGAAGTCACCCGCCGCCAAGCCATCGCGGGCGGCGGCGATTGTCAGTTCCGTCAGCTTCATTATTCAATCACCTTGGGAACGACGAAGGATTGATTGGCTTCTTCGGGCGCATTGGCCATGATCAAATCGGCGCAATCGCCATCGGTGACCCGGTCCGCACGCAGCATCGGCGTCGTGTCCGTCACGGACGTCATCGGCGCGACGCCTTCGGTGTCGACCTCACTCAATTGTTCGATCCAGCCAAGAATATTGTTGAGTTCCCCGGCCATGACATCCAGATCTTCTTCCGGCACTTTAAGCCGCGCCAGCGTGGCGATCCGTCGAACCGTTTCCTTGTCCAGCGACATCGGCGGTTGCGCTCCTTATATGCGTGGTGGTAATGCGGCGCGGAACCTATCATTGGCCAGGAAACCCGGCAAGTACGGCTTGGGGTACAAATATGCATTTAGGAGTCGGAACGTGCCTCCGTGCGACATCGAAGACCTGACATCAAAACTGCCGGCCGGGTCACGTCTTTGCGGCATTGACCTTGGCGACAAGACGGTTGGGTTGGCGTTATCCGACGCCGGTCTCATGGTTGCCGGTCCACTGGAAACCCTTAAACGCAAGAAGTTCACTCAAACCGCCAACGAACTACGCGCCTTGTTCGAGGCTCACAAGGTCGGCGGCATTGTGATCGGACTGCCATTGAACATGGATGGCACGGAAGGCCGTCGCTGCCAATCGACGCGGCAGTTCATCGTCAATTTGATTGAATTCGGGATCGATTTGCCGGTTGTGTACTGGGACGAGCGTTTGTCCACCGTGCCCGTCGAA
>JABJJH010000411.1 GCA_018660965.1 Rhodospirillaceae bacterium
AGATCACGAATATCCGACAACCGTCCGCGCTGGTGCTGAACGCCGTGACCGACGAGTTCATGCGCGAGCACCGCGGCCAGTTCATCGGCGGGCCATTTGACGCCGTGCCGACCGACCACGACGAGAAACGTCTTTCTTTGTTCGCGTTTATCGGACTTTCGCAAAAAATCAGGCAGGAAAAGGGCGACCGCCTCGCTGCCGGCGGCATTGTTCCGCAGGTCATCGGGGGTATAAAGCAATATGACCCGCCCGCTCTCTTTCAGGGCCTTGATTTTGCGGGCGCTGATTGGCGAACGTTTGAGAAGTTGATCGATCGCCTTGGCGATATTCCGAATTCCCTGTTCGGCCGGGATGAACCCCGTGTCGAATTTCTTGTTTGGGTCCACAGCTTGGAACATCAGGCCCACGCCCTTGTGCTCCGTCACGCGGGCGTCTTTGGCTTCCGCCGCCGCTGCGGGGGAATTTACGGCCCAGATAAACAGTGCGAGAGCGATAAATCGTTTCATTTTCGTCCTTCATGGCCCTGGGTGACGTGGGTTACGGACATTCGGGTCGCAAAATTGTTATCTGTGGTTTTTCGATTTACGTTTATTCTATGTTGTATTCTACACCAATTTATCATCCAGGAATAGTTCGTCCGGGCTCGGGTTAAATTGAAAAAGGGAATCGCATTGGCGTTCGGTTGCAAACCGTTCTAAAGTTTTGCGATCAACCATCGACCGGGACGGAATTTGTCATGAGCGGACCATCAATTGAACCAAGCGGCGGCGGTGTCGGCGCCTTCGTAAACGGTGTGGATCTGAACGAAGGTCTTTCGGCGAACGCTGTATCAACGATGCGTGAAGCGCTGGGGGAATATGGCGTTTTGTTCCTGAGGGAGCAGACCATAACGCCGGAAAAACACGTCGCTTTCGCCGAGTTGTTCTCGAAGATAGACATCAACCGATTTTTTACACCCGTTGCGGACTATCCGATGATCGCGGAAGTGCGCAAGGAGCCGGATCAGAAAAAAAACATCGGCGGCGGTTGGCACACAGACCACAGTTACGATCTGGACCCGGCCATGGGGTCGATCCTTCTGGCGCGCGAAACCCCGCCGAAGGGCGGCGACACTATTTTCGCCAACATGTACAGCGCCTACGACACGTTGTCGGAGGGCCTTAAAGACTCGCTGTCCCGTCTTCGCGGCGTGCATTCAAGCCGCCATGTCTTCGGTGTGGACGCGCCGCGTTTCAAGGATAAGGACAATGACGTCGGGAGCAGACTGCGTAATCCTGAAGACGCGACGCAGGATTCAATCCATCCCATGGTCATTCGTCATCCGATCAGCGGCCGCAAGGCGTTATACGTTAATCCCGGCTTCACAATTGGCGTCGATGGCTGGGCGGAAAAAGAAAGCAAGGCGCTGCTCGACATGTTGTACGAGCATGCGAAACAACCCGAACACGCCTACCGTTTCCAATGGGCGCCCGGGTCGATTGCGTTTTGGGATAACCGCGCCACTTGGCATTACGCGGTGAACGACTACCATGGCGCGCGGCGGTTGATGCACCGCATAACATTGGGGGGCGAAGCGCTCGCCGCATAAAACGCCGAAACAAATAAATTTCAGGGGGATACGTGGGACAGGACATCGAATTAACGGCGGCGGATGGTAAAACCTTCGCTGGATATCTGGCCGTGCCGGCGACGACACCGGCGCCGGGACTGGTTTTGCTGCCGGAAGTCTTCAACACCAACGATCATATTCGTTCCGTCGTCGATGGCTACGCCGAGGCGGGGTTTGTCGTGATCGCGCCGGATGTGTACTGGCGCCAGGAAGCGGGCGAATATCTGTCCTATACCGATGAAGGGCGCGCCAAGGCGCAAGCGCTGCGCGCGGCGCTGGACACCGATCAATTCACCGCCGATCTGGGCGATGTCGCGACGACCTTGAAGGCGCGTTCCGATTGCACGGGAAAGGTTGGCGTCATGGGGTTTTGTCTTGGCGGCAAGTTCACCTATCTGTCGAGCACGCGCCTGCCAATCGATGCGGGCGTGTCCTATTACGGCGTGGAAATTGACCAATATCTGGGCGAAGCGGATGATTTGAAATGCCCGCTTCTGATGCATTTCGCGTCCGAGGATCCGCATGTGCCGATGGAAACCGTCGACGCGATCCGCGCGCGCATGGGGGCGTGGGACAATGTGGACATTCACGTTTACGACGGCGCCGAACATGGCTTTAACCGTTTCGGATATCCGCCTTACAACGAAACATCGGCGGCGGCGGCGCGGGAACGCACCTTGGCGCATTTCCGCGCGCATCTGGCGTAGATGGGTCGAAGGGGGGACGGGGACATGGACCAAATCGACGCGGCGACGTTAAGAACGCGCTTGAACGACGGCGATGAAATCGCATTGTTGGACGCTAGGGAAGAAGTGCCCTTCGACGCCAGACACTTGTTGATGGCGTCCTGTGTTCCGCTGGGGCGTTTGGAGGAACTGGTGGATGCACTTGTTCCCCGGCGCGATGTGCGGGTTGTCTGGTGCGACGACGGCGAAGGCCTGGCGGAACGCGCCGCCGAACGCATGGCGACACTGGGCTATTCGTCACTCTCGGTGCTGGATGGCGGCGTCGGTGGCTGGGAAGCGGCTGGGTTTCCGGTCTATAGCGGCGTTCACGTGCCGAGCAAGGCGTTCGCCGAAGTGGTCGAACACGAAGCCGGAACGCCATATATTTCGGCGGAGGAATTGAAGGGCCTGATGGACGATGGCGCCGATATCGCCGTTTTCGACAGCCGGTCTTACGAGGAATTCCATGGCAACAGCATACCGGGCGCGATCAGCGTGCCGGGCGCGGAACTGGTGTACCGGTTCACCGATTTGACGCCGTCGCCCGATACAATGATTATCGTCAATTGCGGCGGCAGGACCCGCAGCATCATCGGCGCGCAGGCGCTCATTAACGCCGGGTTCCCAAACAAGATTGTTTCGTTGATGAACGGCACGCAGGCATGGCATCTCTCCGGCTACGAAGTGATGAAAGGGTCGACCGAACGTCCATCTCCGGTGTCTGAAAAAGGCCTGATCGCGGCTATGGACGCGGCTGAGAAGGTCAAAGAGCGTTTAGATATCATTGAGTTAGATAAGGATGATCTGGACACGTGGCGGGGGGAAGACGGCGAAAGGAGCCTTTTCATTCTCGATGTTCGCACGCCGGAAGAATATGAAACCGGGCATTTCCCCGGTTCGCGTTCGGCGCCCGGCGGTCAGTTGATTCAGGAAACCGATACGTTTGTCGGCGTTTGGGGCGGTCGAGTCGTCCTGGTGGACGGCGACGGCGTGCGCGCGACGATGACGGCGTCGTGGTTGTTGCAAATGGGATGGGAAGACGTCGCCATCCACATTATCGACCCCGAAAACGACTATTTGATTGAGGGGTCGTATGCGCCGAGGGTGTTGGGCGATCACGGTAGCGCACGGGGAATCGACGCGGCGGCGTTGCGGGGAGACTTGAAATCAGGGACGGCGCTTGTCGTTGATCTTGATGACAGCCGGACGTACCGGGAAGGCCATATTCCCGGCGCCTGGTTCGCATTGCGCACACATCTCGCCGAGGCGCTCGCCAAGCTGCCGAAATCCGAGAGTATTGTTTTTACCTCATCCGATGGCGCGCTGGCTTGTTTGGCCGTGCTGGATTTGGCTGATGACGATATTTCCAGGACGGTGATGGCGTTGCGCGGCGGGACGCAAGCCTGGATCGCGTCGGGATTCGATCTGGAATCCGGTGACTCCAACATGGCCTCCACCCCCGACGACATCCGTTTGAAGGCGCGCGAACAGAGCGAGGATATCGAAGCGGCGATGAATGCTTATCTGACCTGGGAGATTAATCTGGTGAACCAACTGGCCGAGGATTCGGACAATCGGTTCCAGGTGATGACAGACTGATGCATTCCATTCGTCCCATGGATGCGCCGTTTGGCGCGGAAATCACAGGGCTTGACCTGAACGACGCGCCCGACGATCTGGTTTTCGGTGAAATTGTTGACGCCCTGCATGCGCACGGCGTGTTGTGCATCCGCGATCAGCGCATTACGCCCGAAGCGCACATCGCGTTCAGCCGTCGCTTCGGCGCCCTCGAAGTCCATGTGCAGTCGAGCTTCAATCTGCCGGGTTATCCCGAAATTTACCGCATCAGTAATTGCGTGGATGAAAATGGAAAAGCCGAAGGCCTCGCCGAAGCCGGTCGGGTCTGGCATACCGATCTCGCCTATCTCGCCGAGCCGAGCCGGTGTTCGTTGCTGTATGCGCTGGAGGTGCCGCACGACGATGCGGGCCGCTCGCTGGGCGCCACCATGTTCGCCAGTACGACCCTCGCCTATAAGGCGCTGCCCGAAGCGACCAAACAGCGTCTTCAGGGACTGACGGCGGTGCAAAGCTACGCCTATATCTATGACAACATCACCGCGATCAGCAAACCGGGGCGGCAGGGATTGAAGCCGCTGAACGATGAGCAAAAGAACAAAGTGCCGCCGGTTGAACACCCGTTGGTGGTCCAGCATCCCCACACAAGCGCGCCGATCCTGTTTTGCAGTGGCGGCATGACCGAACGTATCGTGGAGCAAACGGATGGCGGCGCGTTACTGCGTGAACTGTGCGATCACGCGATTGACCCCGCCTTCGTGTACCGGCACGACTGGCGCGTCGGCGATTTGCTGATCTGGGACAACATCCAGACCCAGCATCTGGCGGTGGACGACTACTGGTTGCCGCAACGTCGCCGGATGCAGCGCACAACGGTCAAGGGCGTTGCGCCGAAAGCCGCTTAGGGCGGGCTGCTTAAAGATTCCGCGCGGCGCGCTGGGCGGTTAATAGCGACAGCAGGGCCAGACTAAGAGCGACCGCCGAAATCGTGAAGACGAGCGCCGGTTCGCCATTATCGAGCAGCCATCCGAACAAGAGCGGGGCGCCCGCGCCGCCGATGCTGAAGCCGACGAAGACGAAGCCGAACACCTTGCCCATTTCACCGGGCGGCGTCATCGCGCGGATCATCAGATCGCGTGGCGGCAGGACCGCGCCCATGCCAAGACCGACGCATGTCATGATGGTGACGAAGGCGATTCCGGGCATTTCGAAGAGCGCAGGTAACGCCACGCTGAGCACGGATAAAACAAGCGCGCAACTCGCCAGGACGCCGTGGCGGTTCGACCGGTCAACGATCATGCCCGCGATGAACACGCCGCCGGCGACGCCAAACAACAAGCCCGTCAGCGCCATGTTGGCCCAGTAAAGCGACAGGCCGTGCAAATTGATGAGCGCGCTGGCGGTGAACGCGCCCAGGCCGCCGCTCGCCACGCCATAGGCGATGAAGAAGCACAGGAACAGCAGCACCGAAGGTGAGAACAACAGCTTCATGCCGACCGGTTGCGCCTTCGTCGTATCGACGGTGGCGGATTTTTGCGAGGTGGGTTCTGCGTCCAGCACATGGCCGCGCACAGCCATGATGAGCCACACGACGATTCCGACCGACCCGATGATAACAAACGCCATGCGCCAGCTCGATAGGGCGGCGAGCGCCAACATGACCGGCGGCGCGCAGGCGGTGCCGAGAAAGCCAAAAAAGGTGTGCGTCGAAAAGGCGCGACCGATACGCGAGTCGTCGATTGAGCCGGACAGGATGGCGTAGTCCGCCGGATGAAAGACGCTGTTGCCGAGCCCGGCGAACACCGCCAGCGCCACCAAAACCCAATAGACGTCGACAAATCCGATCAGGAAGATCGCAACAACGTTCAAGCCAAGACCGGCCAGCAACACTTTACGGGGGCCCAAATGATCGACCAGAAACCCGACCGGGGCTTGAATGAAACCGCCCAGGAATCCATAAGCTGTCATCGCGAGGCCAAGCTCCACGTAACTGACGTTGAACTCGGCCTTGAGAAACAGGAACATCGGCGGCAGCGCCATGTAATAAAAATGGCTGAGGAAATGCCCGGCGCTGATCAGGCTGATGATCCAGCCTTCCCGAACCGGTTTTTCGATAACAACGTCCATGACATACTCCGTTGCAGGGGCGCGGACCGCCTTGCTGGTGGCGAAGGTTACGCGGCGACGATGCAATTTGCCAATTGCAAAATTCAAGGCGCTGCCCCTAAAATATAAAGTCCAGACTAAAGCTAATGGGGCAACTGATCGAAACGGATGGTTCCCATCCGTTTCGATCAGTTGCCCCACAAAATCAATAAGTAGTGGTCTGATTCACGAAATGCTTGGGAACCAAGCGATACGATCAGACCACTAGGGGAGCTTCCGGTTATGACAATGACAATTCGCCAGGTTGGGCCCTGTTTCGCGGGCGAGGTCAGTGGGATCGATTTGACCGAGCCCCTGTCGCCGCAAGACGCCGCCGCCGTTCACGCGGGCATGGACGAATACGCGGTTTTGATTTTCCGCGACCAGCAACTGGACGACGATCAGCAGATGGCCTTCACCGTGGCGTTGGGGCCCATTGAACACGCGTCCAGCAACAGCTTGCGGGCGGTGAGCGAATTTCGAATTCCGGAGACGTTCGCGGACGTTTCCAATCTCGATAAGGACCAAATACCATTCGCGCGCGATGACCGCCGTCGGTTGTTCGCCATCGGCAATCGCCTGTGGCATTCCGACAGTTCCTTTAAGACGACGCCCGCGAAATATTCGATCCTGAACGCGCGCAGCATCCCGTCGAAAGGCGGCAATACTGAATTCGCCGATATGCGGGCGGCTTACGATGCGCTGGACGATGAGACGAAGGCTGCGGTCGAAGGACTTGTCTGCGAACATTCGCAGATATTTTCTCGCCAGCAGCTCGGGTTTACCGATTTCACCGATGAGGAACGGGAACGGTTTGCGCCGGTGCGCCAAACTCTCGTCCGCACACATCCCGTGACCGGGCGAACGTCGTTGTATCTGGCGTCGCACGCGGGGAGCATCGTCGGATGGCCGGTGCCCGAAGCCCGCGCCTTTCTTCGCGACTTGATCGAACACGCCACGCAGCGCGAATTCGTTCATAAGCATGAATGGAGCGTTGGCGATTTGGTGATGTGGGATAACCGCCAGACCATGCACCGCGCGCGCCCGTTCCCGGCGGAAGAACCGCGTGACATGCGTCGCACCACCCTGGCCGGCGACGGCCCCACCGTCGAACAGGCGGCGGCGTAGGTCCCTAGCATATGAGATTATGGGTTCAAGCCGTTAGCGTGCTTGTCATTGGCGCGGTGGCGGCAGGCGGGTGGATGTGGCTGTCCGATCAAAACGGGAATGCGGAAGCCAAAAAATCAAGGCGTGGCGGCGCGCGGTTGGCCATTGTCGAACCGGTGACCCTGTCTACCGACACGTTCACCATTCGCGCCATCGGCACGGGCAAGGCGTTGCAGTCCGCGCGGCTTTATCCATCGGTTTCCGGCGAAGTCGTGGCGGTTAATTTCAAGTCGCGTCAGACCGTCAAGACCGGGCAGGTGTTGCTGCGGCTTGATGATGAAGATCAGCGGCTGGCCATGCGGTTGGCGCGGATTGATGTCGAAGAAGCCGCCCGTCAAGCGAAGCGTCTGGAGACATTAAAGACGGGCGTCGTGGCGCGCGCGCGATTGGAAACGGCGCACGCGGCATTGGAAAGCGCACGGGTGCGATTGGCGCAAGCCAAGGCGGCGCTGAAGGATCGGACGGTAATCGCGCCGTTTACGGGAGTTATTGGTTTAAGCGACATTTACAAGGGCGACCGGGTGACGCCAGACAGTTTGATTGCGACACTCGACGACCGCTCTGCGTTGTTGGTTGAATTCGCCGTGTCGGAAGATGTCGCGGCGCGGTTACGTCCGGGATTGAAGGTTCGGTTGTCGGCCTGGACATTGCCGGATCGCGTCTTCGAAGGCGTGATCGAATCCATGGGCAGTCGCATCGATCCCACGACCCGCACCTTGACCCTTCGTGCGAGTTTACCCAACCCGGAAGACGCGTTGCGACCGGGAACGTCATTCGTCACTGCCATCGACATCTTGGGAAAACGATTGCCGTCGATCCGGGAAGTC